>CAJJAN010000027.1 GCA_905182145.1 uncultured Pelagibacteraceae bacterium | reverse complement strand
ACCACTATTTGACTCATAAATCATTTCTGCTAATTTTTTTCCACAATAGACAGTGCTGTTATTACCATTTGCATGATAGCCATAAGAAAAAAAAACAGACTTATCATTTTCAAGGCTTCCAAAAGCTGGAACCAGATCACGATTCATTACAACTGTACCTCTCCAGTAATATTCAACATCAATATTATTCCAATTAGGAAATACACCTTGAAATTGTTTAGTCATAATGCTTCTCATTTTTAAGGCACTTTTATCATCTCCAAATGTATCACCTCGAGTTCCAAAAAGCATTCTATTGGACGGCATTCTTCTATAATAATATAAAATCTCTCTTGAGTTACAGATTGGATTAAGTGTTTTATAATTTTGCATTTGAAATTCATCCTCACTCATCTCCCTTGTTACAATAATATTTGATAACACTGGAACCATTCTATTTGCAAAACTTGGGTGTAATGACTCGTCTGTATAACCATTAGTTGCAACAACGACTTTATCGCAAGTTAAAGATCCTTCTTCAGTAATAAGTTTATGCTTACCATTTCTTTCCCATTTTTTAACTCTTGAATGAGAATGTAGTTGTGCTCCTGCATCAACTGTAGCATTGGCAAACCCATTTAAAAATGCCATTGGGTTCATTGCAAAGCCCGCTTCAGTAAATACTGCTCCAAACTGTTCTGTTGATTGATGGCCAACCTCATCAAATTCTTCTTTGGGTATCCATCTAGTATTAATACCAAAGTGATTTTTTAGATCATTACCCCACTCTTTTAACTCTTCAATACTGCTTGGATGATGAGCAACGTCTAGATTGCCCGTACCAATTTTTTCACACTCAATATTATTGTCAGCTATTAAAGATGCAAGAAGATCAACTCCTTCAATTTGAGATGCAAAAAACTTTTTAGTTTCATCCATTCCATATCTTTTTATTAACTGGTTAACAGATAGTTTTGTTGATGGAAGGCAGCAAAAACCAGCGTTTCTTCCACTGCTTGCAAATCCAAAATGTCCAGCTTCAAGGAGTCTAACATCCCCACCGTATTTCTTTGCAATGTGGTAAGCAGTACTAATTCCTGTAAAACCACCTCCAATAACACATACATCACATGAGTGGTCTCCAACTAATTTTGGAAAACGACTTTGATCAAAATGACTTACATCTTCCCAATAGCTTTTAATGGGCGTGTTAAAGTCATATATCGCTTTATCATATAACTGCTTCATAATCTAAGATTATGGTAACTGCATATTGGTAAAATACCAATTATAAAAATAAGTGACCGCTGACTCATTTTGAGATAATACCCCTGGGGTAAAAGATTGAGAAAGTAGACCTTTCTGATTGTTCTCAATAATCATCGTATCTTCTTGAGTTGTAACATCCCAAATAAAAGTAATGTCATCAATATTATAGTCATCATTTTCTTTTGCATTTTCATTTACTAACCAAATAAGTTCTACTTCAGATTCGAGAGTAGAATTTGGCTTAAAAACAAACATAACTCCAAAGTCATTGGTAAAGTAACAACAGCTAAATGGATTAAAACTTACTTGTGATAAGCCTCCATCAAAGTCTTTAAACTTTCCCATCAATGTTGAAGCAGGTTTACCACTTTTAGTTTGTGATAAGTGACCATTTCCAATTGGGGTGCGATCGGCATAACGATTTAAACCAAGTTTTAAGCCTTCTTCAGTCTCTAAATAAGTTTCAGAGGGGATACCTTTTTTTTTGCAGTCTTCTAACCATGGACTAATTTTTTTTAGATATTCTTCAGTGTCTTTCTCTGGTGCGGTTCCTAGGCCTGCCCCCATAGTGTATACCCAATCTTTTTCATGAATTGCGCTAAACTCAGAATGAGCATTTCCACAATGGTAACATTCTTGAAAATTTTCTAAAACTAATTTGAAATTTGCCTTTGTTGGATATTTTTTTCGAGACACAATTTTAGATTTACCTGTGTTATGAAATCCTACTATTTCTTTTAAAGGTGCAATAAATTCATCAAAATCTATTGGAGTGTCCATAGAAAGATTAATAAAGATTAGTCCTTCATAAATTTTTAAATGGCATTTCCTTAATCCATAGTCTTCTTTAACAAAATCATCTGGCATATAACGTGCAGCCTTCAGCTTACCCTCTGATGAAAAACTCCACGCATGATAAGGGCAAACTAAAAGATTTTTTGACCCCTCTTCATCAAGGCATATTCTTGATCCACGATGAGTACACACATTATAAAAAGCTCTAATCTCATTATCTTTTCCCCGTATGATAATTATAGATTCTTTTTCAGCCTCAAAGACAAAATAATTACCGGGGTCTTTAATGCGGCTCACATGATCTACCATAAGCCATTGTTGGAAATAAATACTCTTCATTTCTTCAGAGAAAATATTTTCATCAGTATAAAAATTCTGAGGAAGTGTTTTACCTTCCTGATAAGTTTTTTTGTATTGGTTAAATAAACTCATTAAATTGAAGTTGATTAATAGAGGCCTTCTTTTTTAATATCTTCAGTTGCCATAACAATTCCTTTTCTTAACATGCCAACAAGATCATCAATTTGACTTTTTGTTATTATAAGTGAAGGAGACATCACGCAGGTACTATATAAAGGTCGAACAATTAAACCTAAATTTTGACAATGCTCATTAATTCTAGATCCAATTTCATATGATAAATTTAAAGGATCCTTTTTATCTTTATTTCCAACACACTCTACTGCCGCCATCAAGCCTTCTCCTCTAACCTCGCCAACAATTGCAAGATCTTCTAAGGTTCTTAGTTGCTCTTGAAAATATGGACCTACTTCTTGGACATGATCTAAAAGATTATGTTCTTCCATGTAAGTTAAACTAGCATTTGCCGCAGCCATTGCTACAGGATGACCTGAATCCGTAAATCCATTTGAAAATATTACTCTTTCTTTGTTATCAAGTTCAGCCATAAGTTTTTCAGAGATTAAAACAGCTCCACATGGTACGTAACCACTTGTTATTCCTTTTGCGGCTACAATAATGTCTGGCGTAAAATCAAAATATTTTTCAGATGCAAAAATATGTCCAAGTCGGCCAAACGCTGTAACAATTTCATCGGAAATATAAATAACATCATACTTGCGACATATTTCAGAAGTCTTTTTATGATAGCCTTTTGGTGGGACAATAACTCCACCAGAAGCTAGAATTGGTTCAGCAATAAATGCAGCAACATTTTCTGGACCTAACTCCAATATTTTATCCTCTAATTCCTTAACTTTTGCCTCACAGAATTCATCATCTGTTAAATTATCATCTTTACGATATGGATTTGGAGCTGATATATGGTGAACAATATCTGAAGCAAAATCAAAATTATTTTTATCTCTTTCTTTTCCTGAACAAGAAGCTCCTAAATAAGTACTTCCATGATAACCATCCTGTCTTCCAATAATTTTCTTTTTATTTCTAAGGCCACGAACATTATTATAAAACATTACAAACCTAAGTGCAGAATCTACAGCGGCTGAACCACCTGAAGTAAAGAAGACTCTTTTTAAATCACCAGGAGCATATTCAGCTATCCTCTCAGCAAATATAGCTCTGACAGATGTTGATTCAGTAAAAGGACTTGCATATGACATAGTACGAATTTGATGAGACACAGCGTCTGCAATTTCCTCAACACCATGGCCTATATTAACATTCCACATGCCACCTGGTCCGTCTATTAACTTGCGACCATCTTTATCATAAAGATAAATTCCTTTAGATTTTTCAATAAAAGTTCTTCCACCTTCCCCTCTATACTCTAGATACTCCCAAGGATGCAAAGTGGTTAAATCTTTTTTATCTAATTCTTTTGTGTCTAACTTATCTACTCTTAAAACCATAACTTTTAATAAACCTCCGCAGGAACCATGTTCCTTCTTTCTGGACTATAAAATTGACGTTTAACAACCTTACATGTTGCCCATATTTTTTTGTACTCTAATTCTTCAGGATGATATATTTCTACAAAAATATCATCTTTAATTTTTGTTCCATAAGGTCGCATTAGTGATGCAATTGCAATATTTCTTTTTAAAGTTGGAGACCAAAGAGCTGCTGTAACAATACCTACATCTTCTTTCTTTTTATTATATATGACAGCCCCGTGTGCAGGTTTATCACCTTCAATATCAAGACCGACCAATACTCGCTCAGTTGTTCCATTTTCTTTTTCAGCTTTTAGTGCACGCTTTCCTATAAAATAATCTTTTTTAGTTAAATGAACCAGCCACCCCATACCAATTTCATATGGTGATCTCATTCTTACAGGTCTTAAGGCATGCTCAGTACTTACAAAATCTGTGCCTGTTTGTATAAAGCCAGCTTCAATCCTAACCATCTCAAGCGCATGCATTCCCATTGGTCTTATTTTAAGATGCTTGCCAGATTCCATGAGGCTATCCCACATTTTTTCTGCATTTTCTGGGTTTGTCCAAAGCTCATAGCCTAGGTCTCCAGTAAACCCAGTTCTAGAAATTAAGACACTATAACCATCAATTGTAAAATCTTTAGATTCAAATGGCTTTAATGATTCAAGGTTAGTTGCACCATAATTTTTTAAAACAGAGCAAGAAGTTGGGCCTTGAACAGATAGTGCTGCAATATCGTCTGTTACATCATTAATATCCAGATCAAATCCTTCAGCTGAATCTTTTAACCAAGTTTGCATTTTTACTGCACAACAAATCTTAAACTCATTTTGATTTAGACAAAATACTGTACCATCATCAACTACTTTTCCTGCTTCATTGCACCAAATTACATATGCAACTGTATTATCTTTCATTTCAGAAAGATCTCTAGTTACAAAATAATTAATAAATTCTTTTGCCCGCTCACCCTTAATTTCATATTTATACATTGGAGTGAGATCCATTACTGAAGTACCATTTCTTGTGGCTGTATACTCTAACTCTGTAGTCGAATATTCTGCAACAACAGTATAACCAGACCATCGATACCATGAGTTAGTTCTACATGCCCGACTGGTTCTATTGTGAAAAGGTGTAAACTTTAATGCTGCTTGTGTTAAATCTATATTCATATCTATATATTTTTTAAAACCTCGTGTGCTGCATTCTTACCAGGAATTCCTGTCATACCACCACCAGGATGTGTGCCAGCACCACACATATAAAGTCCACTTACTGGAGTTTTATACTGTGCTGCTCCAGGTATTGGTCGCAACATAAATAATTGATCAATTTGAATTTCACCATGATGCCAATGTCCACCAGAAACATTAAAGTTTTTTTCAATATCATTAGGAGAAATAAATTCTTGTTCTAAAATACAAGATCTTATTTCAGGCGCATATTTTTCTAATGTTGTTAGAACATTATTGATACATTCAGCTTTTTTATTTTCCCAACCACCTTTAACATTAAAAGGAGCATATTGGATTTGTACATTCATAATATGGTTTCCATTATGACATAATAATTCATCTTCAACTGAAGGAACTGATAATTCTAATATTGGCTCAGGAGATAAATTCTCGAATTTACTATAATTGAAGTTTTCCTCTATATAATCAATTGAAGGGGAAATAACTAATCTTTGTGATAAATCCTTAGATTCTAAGTTTGTAAATTGAGGAATCTTACTTAAAACTAGCTGAAGTTTGGATACCCTGCCTTTTGCTCGGTAATGCTTAATTCGTCTTTTAAAATCAGTGTCTAAATGTTCTGCACCTAATAAGCAGAGGTAAGTAGATTTCGGATCAGCGCTTGAGATTACGGTATTAGCATGAATTGAAGTTCCATCATCTAATTCTATACCTTTTACTTGATCATTTTCAATAATACAGCGCTTTACAGAACTTGAAGTTTTAATTTCAACTCCTCTTTTAATAACATTTTCTTCTAGAGATTTCATAACTGCGTTTACTCCACCTTTTACTTGCTGAATTCCTCCAAAAAGTGAATTGTCATGGTTTGCCATTCTAAATAATAGATTGATTAATGAGCCAGGAGATCTTGGTCCAAGGTTGGAACCTGTAATTGCATCATGAGATATCAAGCCTTGTAGAAGTGTATTCTTAAAATTATCTTCTAATTCATCTGCTATATTCAAACCTATCATTCTTGCAAATTCATTGAAACTATTTCTACCCATCAGTCTAACATTTAGTCCAAGCTTAAATAATTTAAAATAGTCTGAAAAACTTTTATGCAATATTCTTGGTGGTGAAGAATGCATAAATGAACCTAGAGTTTTTGAAAATAAACTTAATTTTTTTTGTAGCTTGAAATAACGATCAACATCTTCTGGCGCAAGCTGCTCTAATGTTTTTTTATCTTCATAAATATTACCAGTTAATTTTAAATGGTGTCCAGTTTCAGATAAAGCTATTGTAGATACAGAAGAATGATCAACACTGATATTATCAATTTCTGATTTAACCTTGTTACTAAAACTTGGAGTAAAATTGGTTAAGTCATTTGTTAGAAGGCCTCCACAAGTTTCTCGCGCTTCACAAATTAAAACTTTTTTATTTTTTTTAGCCAATACATTCGCACAGATGAGTGCATTATGCCCACCACCAACAATTATAACATCATATTTTATAGACATTAATAATGATTACCTTTTTGCTTAATGTTCATATCACTTAGTATTTCACGAGCAGCATTAGCACCAGGTGCTCCCATTACGCCACCACCAGGGTGCGTACTAGAACTACACATATATAAGTCTTTTATTGGTGCACGATATTGTGCATATCCAGTTATAGGCCGATTAAACATTAATTGGTCCATTGTAAGTTCACCTTGGAAAATATTTCCTTCAGTAAGACCCACTTCATCATGAATATCTTTTGGTGTTCTAACTTCATAGTGAGCAATTAAATCTTTAAAATCAGGAGAGTATTCTGCAATTCTATTAATTATGTGGTTTCCAAAATCTTGTTTTCTTTGTTCATTCCACCCACCATTCGCCAATTCAAAAGGAACATACTGAATAAAAACAGACATAAAATGTTTTCCTGGTGCGGCCATTGTTGGATCACTTTTTGATGGCAAGCACATGTCTACATATGGCATTTTTGACCATTGACCACGTTTCCAGTCATCATATGCACCTTCCATTTCCTCTATTGTTTCTGTAAAATGCAAATCACCATTTCCACCTGGATCATCTTTTGGAATTGATGGAAAAGTTGGCAACCCTTCTAGTGCAATATTTAATTTTCCAGACGAACCTCTAATCTTAAAATTTTTAACTCTTTCTACAAAGTCAGGTTGTAGGTCACTTTCGTCAGTAATTTTTAAGAACGTACGTTTAACATCTAAGTTTGAGACTACTTTTTTTGCATAAAACTCATCGCCGTTTAAAGTTGCTACACCAACTGCTCTTCCATTTTTAACAATAACATTTGTTACTTCTGAGCTAGCTTGAATGGTTCCACCATGACTTTTTAAACATTCTCCCATAGCTTTTGTAATTGAGCCCATACCACCACGTGCGTATCCCCACGATCCAATTGATCCGTCTACTTCACCCATGTAGTGATGCAACAATACGTAAGCTGAACCAGGGGAACAAGGTCCTAAAGCCGTACCAATAATTGCACTTCCTGCTAAATGTGCCTTAGTAATATCTGTTTCGAAGTACTCATCTAAGTAATCAGCAATGCTCATAGTGTAAAAACGAATTGTGTCGTAAATTTCCTTTTCACCCAATCCCCCAAGTTCGTCTTTAGCAGCAAAATGTTTAGCAAACTCTAATGCACCTAAAATGTCTTTTGGTTTAAATGAAGTAAGATCTGGTGGTGTCATTTTTAAAAGAGGCTTTATAATTTTACATTGGCGCATTACATCTCGGCTATAACGATCATATGCCTCAGCATCATGTTTTGAATGTCTTGAAATAGATTTAACTGTCATGTCATGATCATGATAGTGAGCATAATAGTCACCATTCTTCATCATAGTTGCACTACCTTCATAAGGGATAATCTGTAAGCCATATTTATATAACTCAAGGTCTCTCATTATCTCTGGTCGTAAAAGACTACAAACATAAGAACAGTTTGAATATTTCCATCCAGGAAATAGCTCTCTACTAACAGCTGCACCTCCAATGTAATCATTCTTTTCTAGAACAAGAACATCAAGTCCAGCCTTAGCCATATATGATGCAGCAGTAAGCCCATTATGTCCTGCACCAACTACTATTGCGTCGTAAATTTTTTTAGTCATATCTGGCCTTGATAATACTTATATTGAATGAATGTTCAATCAAAAATGTATCTTTTTTTACATATATTGTGTATGTTTTTTTAAATAAATTTTAAGTTAAATAAAGTGAACAAAGCTTTAAAATCTGAGCATGAAAAACTCTCCGCCAATCATCAAAAGCTAATTGATGCTACCATTGAAAGTATAGCTCAACGAGGTTTGGGTGATACAACTATTGCGCATGTGTCATCGCTTGCTGGTGTATCTCAGGGTTATGCTCATTTTAGATTTAAATCTAAAGAAAATCTTTTAATTAGCTCACTACAGTTTTTATCAAATGAATATATGGATTCATGGAATAAAATCTTTGATGATAAAAAACTTACTCCAATTGATCAGCTAATCAATATTATAGAAAATGATTTTCATCCAAGAATTGCCAGCAGAAAAAAGATTGCTGTATGGTTTTCATTTTATAGTGAAGTAAAGTTTATTCCAGCCTATCAATCAATTTGCCAGGATCAAGATCAAATATATTTTGAACAATTTAAAAAAGTTTTAAGTGATTTAATAAAAGATTATAATAAAGAAGATCTTAATGCAGATGAAATTAGTGAAACCTATTTGGCACTAGTAGATGGATTATGGCAGAAAATTTTGTTTGATCGTAAAAATTATTCAAATGAATTTTGTAAAAAGCTTATCTATAATTATTTTAAAAATATTTTTCCAAACCTCTCTTTTAAAAAATAACCATGTCATTCTTTGAATCCTTTTTGGGAAAGAATTATAAAACCTATTTTGTATTATTTCTTTGTGCCTTAATTATAGGAATAAAGCTTGGTACTTTAATTCCACTACTTTCTTTAATTTTAGAATCTCAAGGCTATAGTAATACACAAATAGGAATTAATGTAATTGCACAGCCAATAGCAACAATTTTATTTGTCAGAGTAACTCCAAAAATTATTCATAAATATGGCCTTTCAAGATCAATTATAGCCGCTCAATTTGTTACTGTTATTCTTTACTTTGCGTTTCCAATTTTTAGTGGTCTTACAGCCTGGTTTGTTATTAGATTCTTAATTGGTTTTGCCGGTGCTTTGGCTTGGAATGCATTTGATACTTGGATGTTATCAATGGCTGATGATACAAATCGTGGTAAAATTATAACTATTTATAATCTTGTTTTTGTAGCTGGTTTTGCACTTGGGCCTGTAATGCTTTCTTATACCGGAATAGAGGGTTGGCTTCCATTTATTGTCATTGCTAGCTTATCATTTTGTGCAACTATTCCGCTAATGGTATTAGAAACTAATCCACCTAAACTACCAACTCACTATTCAATGCCTGTTCTGCTAACTGTCATTGCTGCACCGACAATTTTTGGTGCTGCACTTCTTGTGGGTCTAGAAGATGTAATGTTTGTAGCATTTTTCCCAATATTTCTAATCCAAAATAATCTGTCACAAGAACTGGCCCTACAATATGTAACTATTGCATTAGTAGGTGGCTTACTCTTTCAACCATTAGTTGGTTATTTACTAGATAAGTATAATAAAAGATTAATTTTAAATATTTTAGTGGTCATTACCTTTATCTCCCCAATAATGATGTCTATAAATTTATCTAATTTTTATATTTGTATTTTATTTCTTGTTCTTTGGGGTGGAGCATCAAGTAGTATTTTTATTTGTGCATTAACTATGCTTGGTGAACGTTATTCAGCCTCAGAGCTCGCAGGCGCAACAGCTATTTTGGTTATGGTGTTTGAATGTGGTTCAGTAGCTGGTCCAATAATTGGTGGTAGCGCCATGGATATGCTAGGTCCAAATGGTTTCATTTATACCTTGTCATCTTTGACATTTATCTTTTTAATTATAGCAATATATCGATCAATTGGGAGGAACTAGTGACTGTAAAACTATTCAAAGCAACTATAGATGACGCTAACATTGTTGGACCAATATTTGATTTATATAGAATATTTTATAAACAGGAATCAAATGTTGAAAAAGCAAATCAATATATTAGAGCACGTCTCGAAGCCAATGAATCAATAATTTTTTTTATTAAAGACAAAGAAAGATGCGTTGGTTTTACACAACTTTATCCAACATTTGACTCTGTAAGGCTTAGAAAAAAAATAGTCTTATATGATCTTTTTATCTGTGAAGATTATAGAAGAAAAGGAAATGGAAAAATTTTGATGGATGCTGCTAAAGATTATGCGCAATTAAATAAATTTGGCTCAATAGAACTTTCAACATCAAAAGGAAATTTAGATGGGCAGTCTCTTTATGAGTCACTTGGGTATATTAGAGACCAAGAATTTTATAGCTATGATTTAGAAATATGACTATGTGTTTGATCTAAAGATTTTTTTAATTTATCAACTAATTCATCAACATTATCTTTAGTGAAAATAAGTGGAGGGCAAAATATCATGCCGTCTCTTACTGCTCTCATTACTAAACCATTTTGGATACAGTAATCACGACATATAGATCCAACAGTTCCTGTATCCTCAAACATTTTTCTAGTATTCTTATCTTCCACCAATTCAACTGCTCCTATAAGACTTTTCATTCTCACTTCTCCAACTAATGGATGTTCGGACACTTCTTGCATGCGGTTCTCAAGATAGACTGATATTTTTGATGAATTTTCAATTAAATTTTCTTCTTTAATTATTTTAAGATTTTCAATTGCTACAGCACAA
This sequence comes from uncultured Pelagibacteraceae bacterium, assembly GCA_905182145.1. Lineage (GTDB taxonomy): Bacteria > Pseudomonadota > Alphaproteobacteria > Pelagibacterales > AG-422-B15 > CACCCN01. The sequence continues at coordinate 8,465 of CAJJAN010000027.1, read as the reverse complement.
GCCACAGGATGTCCTGAGTAAGTATATCCATGATAAAATTCCCCACCCTCATTAATCATAACGTCAGAAACTCTTGAGCCAACCATAATACCTGAAAGTGGAATGTAACCAGAGCTTATACCTTTAGCCATAGTAATAATGTCGGGCTTGATATTGTAAGTATCAGAACCAAACCAATTTCCAGTTCTACCAAAGCCACATATAACTTCATCAACTACTAGAAGTATGTCATATTTTTTACATATTTCCTGAATTCTTGGCCAATAACTGTCAGGTGGTATTATAACTCCACCTGCTCCTTGAATGGGCTCCCCAATAAAAGCGGCAACATTTTCTGCACCTAATTCTATAATTCTTTCTTCAAGTTTATTTGCTGCGTACAAACCAAACTCTTCTTGGTTCATATTTTCTCCATATTTATACCAGTATGGTGGCATAATATGGCTAAAGCCTGGAAGTAGACCGCCTTGATCATGCATTCCAGTCATCCCACCAAGACTTACACCTATCATAGTGCTGCCATGATAAGCATACTCACGGCTTATAAATGTTTTTTTACTAGGTTGATTTTTTAAATCCCAATATCTTTTTACCATTCTTACAACAGTATCGTTTGCCTCGGACCCACTAGATGAGAAAAATGCATAATTTAAATCCTTAGGTGTAATTTCTGCTAGTTGTCTTGCAAGCTCGATTGATGGAACTGTAGTTGTTTTAAAAAAACTATTATAATAAGGAAGTTCTTGCATTTGTTCATAGGCAACTTCCGCCATTGACTTTCTTCCATAGCCAATATTCACACACCATAAACCCGACATAGCATCTAAAAGCTGCTTGCCATCACTATTTGTTAAATGAACTCCATTAGCTTTTGATATTATAATACTGCCTTCTTCTGCCAATGATTTAAAATCTGTAAATGGGTGAAGTTGATGCGCTGAGTCAATTTCTTGCCACTGCTTTGTAGTTCTGTTGAGTATTGCCATGATTATTTAAATGCCTGTATTCCTGTTATTGATTTACCTAAAATTAAAGTATGAATATCGTGAGTTCCCTCATAAGTTTTAACTGTTTCCAAGTTCATCATATGTCGCATAACATGATACTCATCAGAAATTCCATTTCCACCTAAAATATCTCTAGCTAATCTAGCAATATCTAGAGCTTTTGAACAATTATTTCTTTTGATAAGGCTAACCATATCACTGTTTGTATTACCTGATTCCATCAGTCTTCCAATCTTAATTGCTGCTTGTAGACCAAGCGCTATTTCTGTTTGCATATCTACTAATTTTGACTGTACTAATTGAGTCGCTGCAATTGGCTTATCAAACATGATACGATCTAATGCATATTGTCTAGCTGTAGAGTAGCAAAATTCAGCCGCACCTAAAACTCCCCACGCAATTCCATAACGTGCGCTATTCAAGCAACTAAATGGGCCTTTTAAACCAATTACATTTGGTAATACTTTTTCATGAGGACATAGAACATCCTCCAAGACAATCTGCCCAGTAATAGATGCTCTTAATGATAGTTTTCCTTCAATTTTTGGTGTCGACAAACCTTTTGAACCTTTATCAATTATAAAACCTAATATTTTTCCATCTTCATCTTTTGCCCAAACAATTAAAACATCTGCCACTGGAGAATTACTAATCCATGTTTTTGTTCCGTTTAAAATATAACCATCAGCTACTTTTTTTGCTGTAGTTTTCATTGAATTAGGATCGCTACCTGCATCAGGTTCTGTTAAACCAAAGCTTCCTATCAATTCTCCTTTAGCTAATTTAGGTAGATAAAAATCTTTTTGATCTTCAGAGCCATACTTATATATTGGAAACATTACTAAACTTGACTGAACTGACATCATTGATCGATATCCACTATCTACTCTTTCAATTTCCCTAGTAATTAAGCCATAGGTAATATAGTTAGTTCCAGCACATCCATAACCATTAATCATTGGACCCAAAATACCTAACTCACCCATTTCTTTTATAATTTCAGGATTAAATTTTTCGTGCCTATTTTCTTCAATAATTCTTGGCATTAACTTATCTTGACAATATCTTTTTACAGACGTCTGGACAATTTTTTCCTCTGAAGTTATTTGATCATCACTAATAAGAGGATCATCCCAAGACATTTCTTGTTTAAATTTTTCAGAATTGTTTTTTATGTTAAAGACCATATATATAAGATATATATGATATATATTGTATTAATGAAGTAAATAAAAATTAAGCTATGTACACACCTACGAAACCTATAGTTGCACTTTTTGCTGATATTATAACAAAGCCAGAGGACAAAAGAGTTTATCACGGATCAGGAGCCAATTATATTAACGCACTAGCCAGTGCAACTAACTGCGCCCCTATTATTTTACCTGCTCTTCCAGAAGTTAATAATTATAAAAAAATTCTTGATAGTGTTGATGGAGTTTTACTGACAGGAAGTCTTTCGAATGTACATCCTGGTTTTTATAGCAAAGAAAAACTAGTAGAACCATCTGATTTAGCCAGAGATCGTACAGTTCTTCCATTGATTGATCATATATTTAATAAAGAAATTCCCATGCTAGGGATCTGTAGAGGATTCCAAGAAATTAATGTTGCAATGGGTGGGTCCCTACATGCCGATATACATGATGTGCCAGGAAGAATGGATCACAGAGCTTCAAAAAAAAGTGACGTAGAAAATCAATATGATAAGCAGCATGAAGTATACCTTACTGCAAATGGTAAATTAGAAAGATTAGCAGGAACCAATACACTTGAAGTTAATTCACTCCATACTCAAGGAATAGATCAATTAGGTAAATCATTGGTAATAGAAGCAGTTGCCAAAGATGAGACTATTGAGGCTATAACCTTAGAAAACTATGGTGGCTTCTTTTATGGAGTGCAATGGCATCCTGAAACTAGTGTAGCATCAGATGATTTTTCTAAAAAATTATTTTCTAACTTTAATGATGCAGTAGAAAATAGAAATCTTAATAGATAAAAATTTAATTATTAGAATCACGATTATTTTTTATTTTGGCTGCACTTTTAATTGCCGCCACTAAACTATTCTCATTCGCAACAAATTTTGTAGCTATATCAAATCCAGTTCCATGATCTGGACTTGTTCTAACAACTTTTAAACCAGCTGTGTAGTTTACAGTGTTATAGAAATCAATTGTCTTGATTGGGATTAAAGCTTGATCATGATACATGCATAAAACAGCATCATATTTTCTTAAATTTTCTGTTGTAAAGGCTGAATCTGCAGAAATAGGACCATAAACTTTCATTGTTTTTTTTAAAGAATTAATCGCTGGTGCAATAATATTTTTTTCTTCATTTCCCAATAGTCCATTTTCACCAGCATGAGGGTTTAAACCAGTAACAAGTATTTTTGGTTTTTTATTTCCAAAATCAATTTTAATTGATTGGTTAATTATTTTTAACGTATCTGTAATAAGCTTCTTACTTATAGAATGACTAACTTTCTTTAATGGTATGTGAATGGTTAATGGAACAACCTTAATACTTGTATTCATAAGCATCATACAGAAGTTCTTTGATTTACTTTTTTTTGCCAGGTATTCAGTATGTCCACTAAAATTTTTAGATGCTAGATTAACTATATCTTTTGCAATTGGGTTAGTAACCATAGCTAATGCTTGACCATTTTGTACAAACTTTAGAGCTATATCAATCGATCTTAAGATTGCATTAGCATTTTCTTTATTAGGTTTTCCTAACTGTGTTTTTTTATGCACATCTACTTGATATATAGGTAAGAATTTTTTATAAAATTTATTCGCCTGATAAGGTTCATTAATAATTTTTAATGGTACCTTAATTTTCATTTTTTTTACTATGGATTGAACATATGCATAGTCATGAATTAAAAAAAAAGGTTTTTTAATCTTATTATTTTTCCATGCTTTTAGTGTTATTTCGACCCCAACACCTGATGGGTCTCCCATAGTCACTGCAATTGGTTGAATTATTTTTTTCATTATTATCTAAAATATACCAAATATCTTCTTTTTGAATTGGCTTTTACATTGATCAAGTTGCTGTTTATATTTTTTAGAACGCTTATCAACCTTTGTGGCAGTATTTATAAGCCATTCCTTGTTATTATAAGACTTGATCTTAAAACCTCCATGACCTTCATGATATGCTAAATATTGATTGTAAGCGTCATTTTTACTAATTCCATTAATTTTATTGGTCTTATTTATATACCAACCAGTAAAATCTATTGCATCAGCAAAGTTTACTCTTGAAGCTAACGGTTTTTTTGTTTCTTTCTTATACCAATCCCATGTTCCATCAACTGCTTGTGAGTAACCAAATGCACTAGTTTTTCTTTTCCAGGGCACAATACCAAGAAGCTTGGTTCTTTCTGGCTTTGCTCTATTTTGAAATGCAGACTCTTGTCTTAAAATAGACATTTGAACATGAATTGGCGCTCCCCATTTTTCTTCAGATCTATTTACAAGTCTATACCAAGATGTTTTTTGTTTAAAAATTGTACAAATATTCTCTTGCTGCTGTGGTGGCTTGCTAGCACAGCTGGTAATTAGAACTACTAGTGCTAAAAGTGATAGAACAAATTTCATATTTTACATTTACTTCACAGAAGTTTAATCATACCTTGCACAAGTCTCAAATGAAACCTCTATTTAAACCAGATTTATTAAGTTGGCTATGTCTAGTTACATTAGCATTAATTTGGGGTGTAAACTTTATATTTATTAAGATCAGTGTTGAAGATGTTGGCCCAACAACAAATGTTTTTTTTAGACTTCTTTTAGGTTCAATTATTTTATCTATTTACTTACGAAGCACTGGATCAAAACTTCCATTAGCAAAAACAAATTTGTTATTCTATACGGTCCTTGGCTTTCTAGGTTTGGCACTTCCATTTTTTTTAATTTCTTCAGCAGAAGTTTATATAGATTCTGGGCTTGCTGGACTTTTAATGTCTCCAATGCCATTATTAACTTTGGGTTTATCTGCATTAATTTTAAAAGACGAAGTTATTAATAAAACAAAAATTTTAGCTTTTGTTGTAGCTTTTTTTGGACTGATTGTATTATTTGGCCCAGAAAATTTGCTGACATTAGGTGGTAGTAATAAAATTGAATTTATTAGTCAGATTTTAGTATTAATAGCAGCTTGTTGTTATGGTACTAATGCCGTTTTATCTAAACTAGCTCCAAAAATAGATGTTGTCGCAATGGCAACAGGGGTATGCCTTGGTAGTCTTTTATTTATTACTCCGCTAGCTTTATTTTATGATCCTTTCTTTAAAATAGATTTTACAAATGAAGCAATTATAGCAATAGTAATTCAGGGTGTATTTGGAACTGCAATTGCAAATATTTTATTTTTCAAAATTATCGAGCTTAAAGGGCCAGTATTTTTATCATTACTTAACTTTATGATTCCTCCCATTGCCTTCTTTACAGGTGTTTTATTTTTGAATGAAGAAATTAAGATTAATGCATTACTTGCCTTAGCCATGATATTGGGGGCTTTGTATATAAATTATAGGTCTTCAAGAACAAATAAAATTAATTGATTGCTCACAATTTAGCTGTGAAATATATTTGATAACTTATGCTTTCAATTCAGAATATTTCTAAAAACTTTGGCGGTATTAAAGCGGTAAATAATGTTTCTTTAAAGATTAAAAGAGGCTCTATCACTGGCTTAATAGGTCCTAATGGTGCCGGTAAATCTACATTATTTAATATTATTGCTGGAAATTTACCGAGTGACTCAGGAAATATTATTTTAGAAGAAGAGGACATAACTCACTGTCCTTCACACGAACTTTTCGACAAAGGTTTGTTAAGAACTTTTCAAATAGCACATGAATTTTCAAAATTAACTGTTCTTGAAAATTTAATGGTTGTTCCAGGTTCTCAAACTGGTGAAAAGTTAATTGGAGCTTGGTTTAATCATTCTAAAGTTAAATCAGAAGAAATTATTATTCGAAAAAAGGCCTTAGAGGTAATAGAATTTTTAAAACTAGATCACTTAACTCATGAATTAGCGGGCAATCTTTCTGGCGGACAAAAAAAACTTTTAGAGCTAGGTAGAACTATGATGGTAGATGCTAAATTAGTTCTGTTAGATGAAGTTGGTGCAGGTGTAAATAGAACTTTATTGAAAGATATTTCTTCAACTATAATGAGATTAAATAAAGAACGAGGCTATACATTTTGTATGATTGAGCATGATATAGATTTTATTAGTGAACTTTGTGACTGGGTAGTTGTCATGGCAGAAGGAAAAGTCTTAACACAAGGTAATATTGAAGAAATAAAAAATAATGAGACTGTCATAGAAGCATATTTAGGTAGGGCAAAATAAAAAATGCAAAGTAAATATTTTGAATGCAAAGACTTAATAGGTGGATATGGAGGAGCAGATATTCTTCATGGCTGTAGTGTTGCTATCGATAAAAATGAAATTGTTGTAATTGTGGGTCCTAATGGAGCTGGAAAATCTACTGCTATGAAAGCTATGCTTGGGATGTTAAAAATTAAGTCTGGTTCTGTTTCTTTTATGGGAAATGATATAACTAAATTATCAACTCAATTAAGAATTAATCAGGGTCTTAGTTTTGTTCCTCAAACTAATAATGTTTTTACAGAACTTACTGTAAGAGAAAATTTAGAAATAGGTGCGTATATTAGAAAAGACGATTTTGAAGAAACTATTGATCAAATTTATGATCTTTTTCCTGTACTTAAAGATAAGCAGTCTCAATTAGCTGGAGAGCTTTCTGGAGGGCAGAGACAACAGGTCGCTGTTGGAAGAGCATTAATGACAAAGCCATCTGTACTTATGCTAGACGAGCCTACTGCAGGCGTTTCTCCAATAGTAATGGATGAATTATTTGAAAGAATAATTGAAATAAAAAAAACTGGTATGGCTATATTAATTGTAGAGCAAAATGCAAAGCAGGCTTTAAATATTGCTGATTATGGATATGTTTTAGTCAATGGACAAAATAAACATTTTGGAACCGGTAAAGAACTTCTAGATAGTAAAGAAGTAAGACAATCTTTTCTCGGAGGATAATGTTAATTGGAATATATAGACATAATCAATGCATTAGTTTTACTTTCTAATTTTGTTTTATTGCCTGCAATAACTTATGGATCTCAATTAGCTTTAGCGGCACTTGGTGTAACTTTAATTTATGCTGTACTGAGATTTTCTAATTTTGCTCATGGTGACTTAATGTCTTTTGGCACTATGGTAACAATATTAATTACATGGTGGCTGCAAAGTATAGGAATAACTGGTGGCATTATGCCTACTGCATTAATCGCACTACCCTTTGGAATATTGATAACTGCTTTACTCTGTTTATTAATTGATCAGAGTGTTTATAAGTTTTATAGAAAACAAAAAAGTGTTCCTGTAGTTTTTATGATTGTTTCAGTTGGAGTCATGTTTACTTTGAATGCTCTTGTAAGATTTATTATTGGACCAGATGATAGAAGATTCTTTGATGGTGAAAAATTTATTATAAAAGCTGTTGAGTTTAAGAATTTAACAGGATTAGATGAGGGTCTTGCAATAAAATCTACTCAAGTGATTACGATAATTGTTGCAATAATTACAATGATAATATTATTTTGGTTTCTACAAAAATCTAAAACTGGCAAGTCAATGCGAGCATTTTCTAATAATGAAGACTTAGCATTACTGTCAGGTATTAATCCTGATCGCGTAGTTATGTACACATGGATTATAGTTGGAGCCTTAGCAACAATAGCTGGAGTGCTATATGGCCTTGATAAAAGTTTTAAACCATATACATATTTTTCATTAGTGCTTCCAATGTTTGCAGCGGCAATTATTGGTGGAGTTGGAAATCCTCTTGGTGCCATTGTTGGTGGCTATATTATTGGGTTTTCAGAAGTAATGCTGACATATGCATATAAAAAATTCTTGATTTACATTTTACCAACATCAATAGAACCATCTGGATTGATGCAATTTTTATCAACTGATTATAAGTTTGCTATTTCATTTATCATTCTTGTTATTGTTTTAATTGTCAGGCCTACTGGCATTTTTAAAGGAAAAACACTGTGAACCAAAAATTAAGGGCACCAATAGCTTTCTTATTCATGGGACTTTTACTTCTCTCTGTTGGGGCTGGTCAATCATGGTCTGTATCTTTAGGTATCATTAATTTATGTCTAATTTCAGCAATAATGTCTTTAGGTGTTAATATTCAATGGGGGTACGCAGGACTATTTAATGCTGGAATAATGGGATTTGTTGCAATTGGTGGTGTATCTGCAGTACTAATTTCACATGAGCCAGTAAGTGAGGCATGGGCATCTGGTGGATTTGAAATTTTAATTAGCTTATCATTTATTATAGCTGCTTATTGTTTAATTTTACTTATAAGAAAAAATCTTAACTCTA
>CAJJAN010000026.1 GCA_905182145.1 uncultured Pelagibacteraceae bacterium | reverse complement strand
GCATTGGTATAAATTCTAGATCAATTGTCCATGATTTTGCAGCCTTTGAGAAAAAAGTTTTAGATATTAAATTAAAACAAAACACCTGCGCATTAGTAGAAACTTACTTATCTGGTAAGGAGTATAGCGTTGGTATTTTTGAAGATAGCGATAACCATAACCTTAAAGCTATGCCAATCGAAATAAGTGTTAAAGCTAATAGTGAAGGTTATCAAATATTAGATTTCAATGTTAAAAAAAATGATACCGAAATAGTCCTACCTGTTAAAGATTCTAAAATTTTCAATGATCTGTCAAAATTAGCAAAAGATGCATTTACAGCTCTTGGTGGTAAATCTCTTGGTAGAATTGATATAAAAATGAATCATTTAGGTGTACCACATTTCATTGAAGCCAATCTTATGCCAGGTCTTCAACAAGGTTACTTTTATAGATCTTGTGTATTAAATTTGAATATGAACTATGATGATATGATATTAAGTATAACCAACACTGGATTAACATCTCATTAACTGCAAAGCAAAAAATTGCTGACAATATCCGAACACTACCCATCAAAAAACCCCTTAAACCGATACTTTACCTACTTTAAAATAACTCTGTAATTTATTAGAAAATAGTCTATTTTCCCAATTCTAACAGTTTGCGGATATGGTGGAATTGGTAGACACGCAGGTTTTAGGTACCTGTGCTTTACGGCGTGAAGGTTCGAGTCCTTTTATCCGCACCAAAAATAAAGATTGAGAAAATATGGATTATAAAGAAACATTAAATAAAGATCTAAAAAGAAGCTATGAAGTAACTATTCCTTCTGCTGATGTAGAGCTACAAGTTAACAGTAAAATTCTAGAGATTCAAAAAACTATAAAAATGGATGGTTTTCGTCCAGGAAAAGTTCCAACTGATTTAATTAAAAAACAGCATGGGGAACAGGCTCACTCAGAAGTATTAAATGACATAATTAATAAAAACGTTTCTGAATTAGTTACTGAAAAAAAATTAAGACCTGTAGCGCAACCGCAAGTAAATTTAAAAGATGAAAAAGACAAAACTAAAACAGTATTCACAATTGATATTGAAATATTTCCTGAGATTAAACTGGTAGATTTTGAAAAGACTACTATTGAAAATTATACTGTTAAATTAGAAAAAGCTGAGACACAGAAGAGAATTGATTTAATTGCAAAAAATCAAAAATCATATCAAAAGCAAGAAGATAGCTATAAAGCTAAAGAGGGTGACTCTGTAATTCTTGATTATGAGGGCACAATAGATGGCAAAAATTTTGATGGTGGTAAAGCTGAGGAGCAGTCGATTGTAATTGGTGCTGGCCAATATTTACCTGACCTTGAAAAAGGATTAATTGGCCTTAAAGCCGGAGATGAAAAAAATATTAAAGTTAAATTTCCCGAAACTTATCATGCAAAAGAAATGCAAAATGCTGATGCGGTGTTCGAATGTAAAATTAAAACCGTAAGTAGTGAAAAAGAGACTAAAATAGACGATGCATTTGCTAAATCTATGGGTGCAACAGACCTTAAAGACCTTCAGAGTAAAGTTGAAGATCAGATGAAAAGTGAATATGAAAAACTTTCTAAAGATATGTGTAAGAAAGAGTTATTTGAAATTCTTGATAAAGAACATTCTTTTGACTTACCAGAAGGTTTAATAGCATCTGAATTTAAGAATCTAAAAGAAGGTTATTTGCATGACAAAAACCCAACTTCAGATCAGCATAAGAAAGATATTGAAAAGCATGAAATTTCTAAAGAAATGGAAAAAGATTTTCAAGAACAAGCTGAAAATAGAATTAAGTTAGGTATTATTTTAAATGAAATTGGACAAGTTAATAAAATTCAAGTTTCACAAGAAGAAATGCAACAAGCCTTATATCAATATGCTGGCAACTTTCCTGGTCAAGAACAAGAGGTAGTTGAGCATTTTAAGAAAAATCCTGATGCGGCAATGCAAATACAAGCTCCATTATATGAAAATAAAGTTGTAGACTTTGTGTTGAGCAAAGTTAAATTGAAGAATAACGAACTCGATCTTGATTCTTTTATTAAGGTTTACAACGGATTAAATAATCCTGAGCCTGAGGTTAAAAAGAAATCAGCTAAAAAGAAAGCTGTAAAAAAAGAAGAAAAGAAAACTGAAGTTAAAAAGAAAACTGCTAAAGCTAAAAAATAATTATGGGACAAGATAAAACTATTAATCAATTGGTACCAATGGTCGTTGAACAAACGGGTAAAGGTGAGCGTGCTTTTGACATATACTCAAGACTATTAAAGGAACGAATTATTTTCTTAGTTGGTCCTGTTGATGAAGTTATGTCTTCCCTAGTATGTGCTCAGTTATTATTTTTAGAATCTGAAGATCCAGAAAAAGAAATTTCACTATATATTAACTCTCCAGGCGGTGTTGTAAGTGATGGCTTAGCTATTTATGATACGATGCAATTTATTCAGTGTCCTGTATCAACTCTTTGTTTTGGTCAAGCTGCATCTATGGGTTCATTTTTATTGGCAGCTGGTGATAAGGGTAAAAGATATTCATTGCCTAATTCAAGAATAATGGTGCACCAACCATCGGCAGGCTTTAGAGGTCAAGCTACTGACATCGAGATACACGCAAAAGAAGTCTTATCTTTGAAGAAACGCCTTAATGAACTTTATTCAGTTCATACAGGGCAAGATGTGCAAGCAATTGAAACAGCACTTGAACGGGATAACTTTATGTCAGCAGAAGATGCTAAAAAGTTTGGTATTATTGATGAAATTCAAACAAAAAGAGCGCCACAAACTGATATAAAGCCTGAATAAATTCAGTTAATTTACTGTTTATAAACAATTTTTACAGAACCATTAGTGATATTTAGTTGAAAAACGCATATTTAAATGCATATTCTATGTAGTTAAATGATTCGTTATTTGAGTAAGATATGAGTGATAGTACGCAAGATAAAACTAAGAACACCCTTTATTGTTCGTTTTGTGGTAAAAGCCAACACGAAGTAAAGAAGCTTATTGCAGGGCCAACTGTTTTCATTTGTGATGAATGTGTTGAATTGTGCAACGATATTATTGTTGAAGAAAATAAAGAAGCGAATAATCAAAAAAATGTTTCTGGTAAAATTCCAACCCCTCGAGAAATTTGTGACACTTTAGATGATTATGTTATTGGTCAAGCAAAGGCAAAGCAAAATCTTTCCGTAGCTGTACACAATCACTATAAAAGAATTGAACACTCAAATGTAAAATCAGATATTGAATTATCTAAATCTAATATTTTATTAATTGGTCCAACTGGTTGTGGTAAAACTTTATTAGCTCAAACTCTAGCAAGAACGCTTGACGTGCCATTTACTATGGCTGATGCCACCACATTAACTGAAGCAGGTTATGTTGGTGAAGATGTAGAAAATATTATTTTAAAATTATTACAAGCTGCAGATTATAATGTTGAAAAAGCTCAGCGTGGTATCGTTTATATTGATGAAATCGATAAAGTTAGTAGAAAATCAGAAAATCCATCAATTACAAGAGACGTATCTGGTGAAGGTGTTCAACAAGCATTATTAAAGATTATGGAAGGTACTGTTGCTAGTGTACCACCACAAGGCGGTAGAAAACATCCGCAACAAGAATTTTTGCAAGTTGATACAACAAATATTTTGTTTATTTGTGGCGGCGCTTTTGCTGGTTTAGATAAGATGATCATGCAAAGATCAAAAGGTGGCGGTATGGGTTTTCAGGCCAATGTAGCATCTGTCAATGAAAAGAGCATAGGTGAGGCTCTTAATGATCTAGAACCAGAAGATTTATTGAGGTACGGCTTAATACCAGAGTTTGTTGGTAGATTGCCAATTGTAGCAACGTTAAACGATCTTGATGAAGACGCGTTGATGACAATTTTACAAGAACCAAAGAATGCTTTGGTAAAACAATACCAAACTCTATTTAACATGGAGAATGTTAAGCTAATTTTATCTAAAGACGCCTTAAAGGTTGTGGCTAAAAAAGCTATTGAACGCAAGACTGGTGCACGAGGTCTTAGATCAATCTTAGAAAATATTCTGCTTGATACAATGTTTGAGTTGCCATCATTAGATGGTGTTGAAGAAGTTGTAATTAATGCTGAAGTTGCAGAAGGTCGCGCAAGACCATTGTACATATACTCAGAAAATAATAAAAAAACCTCCGAAAGTAGCGCTTAATTCATTTTAACGTAGCTACTTGAAATATTTATTTTTATTCACATCTATATAGAGCGTAACGATAAATTGACTTTACTAAAATCGTTACTAATTAATAGTTAGTATTTAGTTATGGAAAATAAATTTGATTCTCAGACACTCCCAGTTTTACCGCTTAGGGATATAGTTGTGTTCCCACACATGGTAGTTCCTTTATTTGTTGGTAGAGACAAATCTGTAAAAGCCCTCGAAGAAGTTATGGGCAAAGATAAAAAAATCATGCTGATTACACAAAAGAGTGCTTCAACTGATGATCCTAAAAAAGACGACTTATTTGAATTAGGCACTATTGCTAATGTATTGCAGTTATTAAAGTTACCCGATGGAACTGTGAAGGTTCTTGTTGAAGGTATCAGTCGTGCTTCAATTAATCAGTATACTGATAATGCGGAATTCTTAGTTGCAGAAGTTGATACAATTGAAGAAAACATAGATTCAAGTGATACGGCAATAAGAGGCCTTGCTAAATCCCTTACTGATCAATTTGATCAATACGTAAAATTAAATAAAAAAATTCCACCTGAAGTGGTTGGCTCAATTAATGAAATTGAAGATACTGGTAAGCTATGTGACACTGTCGCTTCACACTTAGCGGTTAAGCTATCTGAGAAACAAGAGATCTTAGAGTGTATCGATATTAACGAACGATTTGATAAGATCGTTAGCCTTATACAGCTTGAGCTTGATGTATTACAGGTTGAAAAGAAAATTCGTGGCCGTGTTAAAACTCAAATGGAAAAAACTCAACGAGAGTATTATCTAAACGAGCAAATGAAAGCTATTCAAAAAGAACTTGGTGACACTGAGGACGGCAAGGATGATGTTGAGGAGTATGAAGAAAAAATTGATAAAGCCAAACTAAGTAAAGAAGCGCGTGAAAAGTGTAACGCCGAATTAAAAAAACTAAAAACTATGAGCCCAATGTCGGCAGAATCTAGTGTCATTAGAAATTACTTGGATTGGGTACTTTCTTTACCTTGGGGTAAGAAAACCAAAGTTAAAAAAGATATTAATTTTGCAAAAAAAGTACTTGATGAAGACCATTATGGTTTAGAAAAAGTTAAAGAACGTATTCTAGAATATCTTGCGGTACAATCACGTATTAACAAAATTAAAGGTCCAATATTATGTTTAGTTGGTGCTCCAGGTGTTGGTAAAACTTCACTTGGTAAATCAATCGCGCGTGCTACAGGTAGAAAATTTGTACGGATGTCACTAGGTGGTATGCGTGATGAAGCTGAAATCAGAGGTCACCGTAGAACTTATATTGGTTCAATGCCGGGTAAGGTATTGCAAATGGTCAAAAAAGCTGGTTCTTCTAATGCATTATTTTTATTAGATGAAATCGATAAGCTTGGTAATGATTATCGTGGTGATCCTTCTTCTGCTTTACTAGAGGTTCTTGATCCAGAGCAGAATAATTCTTTTAACGATCACTACTTAGAAGTTGACTATGATTTATCGGACATGATGTTTTTAACAACTGCCAATTCATTAAGAATGCCACCTGCATTACTTGATCGAATGGAAATTATTCGTATCGCTGGTTACACTGAAGATGAAAAACTTCAAATTGCTAAGCAGCATCTAGTGACTGAAATTGAAAAAAAACATGGACTTAAAAAAGGTGAACTAACCATTGAAGACTCAGCGATCATTGGCTTGATAAGGCATTATACTCGCGAAGCTGGTGTTAGAAGCTTAGAAAGAGAAATTTCAAACCTTGCACGCAAAACTATTAAGAAGATTGTTGCGGGTGAAAGTACTGCGGAAACAATCAATGGCGATAACTTGAATGATTTTGCTGGTATTAAGAAATACAAATATGGTGAAATTGACGCTGATGATCAAGTTGGTATTGTTACTGGTCTTGCGTGGACAGAAGTAGGTGGCGAAATCTTGCAAATTGAGTCAGTAATTATGCCAGGTAAAGGTAAAATGACGATTACTGGTAAACTTGGTGACGTTATGAAAGAGTCAATTCATGCTGCTCAATCCTATGTTCGTTCTCGTGCTATCGAATTTGGCATCAAACCAACAATATTTAGTCAACGTGATATTCATATTCACGTACCTGAAGGTGCTATTCCAAAAGATGGCCCATCAGCAGGCCTAGGTATGGTGACATCTATTGTTTCTGTGCTAACTGGTATTCCAGTAAGAAATGATATTGCTATGACTGGCGAAGTTACATTACGCGGCAAAGCCTTACCAATTGGTGGTTTAAAAGAAAAATTACTTGCTGCATTACGTGCTGGTACTAAAACGGTCTTAATACCGAAAGAAAATGAAAAAGATCTTGCTGAAATTCCCGATAATGTAAAAGAAGGTTTAGAGCTTATATCAGTTGATAATGTTGATGATGTCTTAAAAGTGGCGCTTACTAAGCCTTTAATACCTATAGAGTGGGATGAAGCAGCTGAGTTAAATGAGAAAAAAGCCCTTAAAGACAGTGATAAAACTGAAGATCAAGATGTTGCTGTAACTCACTGAATTTAATCATTATTTATATTTAATAAATTTTCTATTTCTTAATTTTACTAGTTTTCCTTAGTTTTTTACGTTGACTATGGGTTACAGATCAGATCCTATAAGAATATTACGAATCATTAATCCAAAGAAGGGGATTTATTATGAATAAACAAGATCTAATTGGAAAAGTAGCTGAAATTACTGGTATGGCTAAAGGTGACTCAGAAAAAGCTGTAAATGCTGTTTTTGATCAAATTACAGAGCAGCTTAAAGCTCGCAGTGAAGTAAGACTAGTAGGTTTCGGTACATTTAAGACATCTGTTAGAAAAGCTTCTCAAGGAAGAAACCCAAGAACTAATGAAGTTATTCAAATACCTCAGTCTACACGACCTAAGTTTACTGCAGGTAAAGGACTTAAAGAAGCTGTCAACCACGGCGGTTAATTTAAGATAAAAAATTATTTTTAAATCCGGCTAGGTTTTGCCTAGTCGGATTTTTTTATTAAAGACTAGGAATTAATTTCAAAAATATATATATTCCAATCTTTCAGGGCGATTAGCTCAGCTGGAAGAGCGTCACGTTTACACCGTGAATGTCGGCAGTTCGAACCTGTCATCGCCCACCATTTCAACCCACGAAATGGACTGAAAATAATTGAAGCAATTCAATTATATTAGTGGGGGTGTAGCTCAGCTGGTTAGAGCGCCTGCCTGTCACGCAGGAGGTCGCGGGTTCGAGTCCCGTCACTCCCGCCACTTTAATGGTATGTTCATAATTAATTTTGTAGTGTAGAGTTTTGCTATGCGTTTTATTACAGCTTGTATTTTGTATCTGATGTTTACTTCTCAAGTAATCGCTTTAGAAACCATACCGGGACCCCGAGATTGCTTTTGGTCAAGAGGACCATTTAGTGGAGATCCATATATAAATGTAGCTTACCCCGATGCCAATGTTTATTACTGGGCAACAGCATTTTC
>CAJJAN010000025.1 GCA_905182145.1 uncultured Pelagibacteraceae bacterium | reverse complement strand
TTACTCTTCATTTTTAAAAAATGGAATTAAAAAAACTAAACATGCAACTAAAAAAAATATACTTCCAAACATTGACCAAAAACTACCAATGCTAGCAATGCAGAAACCAATAGCTGATACAATAAATAGTACCCAACCCAGCATGTTAATATGTTTATTTTTCATTTTTGATATTCTACAGTATGCGTCTATTTAATTAATGCCTAGTATTCATAGCTTTAATAAATGCTTACTTTAATGTTGAGATTTTGTTGATTCAAGGTTTCGCTTTTCTGCCGCAGCCCAATCTCTAGGTAACACTTTAGAAACGATAAAAAAGCTTACAGCTGATGGTATGAATACAAAAAAAGTTACTGTCATTGCATATCGAATAGAATCTAAGTCGTTATAATTTTCTTTAAACACATCCATAAGCCACCCAGCAAATGTAGGTCCTCCTCCAAGTGCAATCATATTTAAGATAAAGAAATATAAAGCTGTAGACATTGCGCGCATTTTTATTGGCGCTAAAGTTTGGGCAATCGCAAAACTAGGACCTAAATATACTCCAATTAATGCTAATAATAGAGTGGTCCAAAGAAGATTCATTTCTATTGAGGTGGCCCAATAACTCATAATAGCTATTGGTAAACATAGTGAGATAGCTATAGCAGGTAACCATCCATAAGCTCGAATATCTTTTTGTCCCCACTTATCTGCAAGCTTTGCTCCAAAATAAGTACCTCCAACATAAGCTACACCATTGATAATACCTAAAATAATTATTAATTTTTGAATATTGTAAGTTGGGTCTAGAGTAATTAAAAACTTGGTGTGAAAAGCTGAAGTTGCATAAGCTGCGAAAGATCCAAATGCAATTCCAAAACACATAGCCCACCATGCTGGAATTTTTAAAAGGGTTTTTAATGACTCTAAGAACGGTGGTTGAATAATTTCCACATTTTCTTGGAAATCCATTGCTCCTCTGACTGGTTCTCTAAGAGCTAATCTAAGTATGATAGCAAGCACTACACCTGTAAGGCCTAGAAAAATAAAAATCCGTCTCCAATCTACATTCTCAGGTGAACTGCCCATAAGTATTGCAGTTGCAAAATAAGCAGCCATTATTCCTAATGGAATACCCATAGAATAGACACCTAATGCTCCTGCTCTCTCTTCTTTTGGGTATAAATCTGAAATTATCGAATGTGATGGTGGACTCCCACCAGCTTCACCAATACCCACACCCATTCTAGCAATTGCTATTTGTGTGAAATTAGTTGCAAGGCCTGTAAGAGCTGTGAATCCACTCCATGTCGCCAGCGCAATAGACAAAATATTTACTCTGTTGTATCTATCAGCCAACCAAGCTAGTGGAATTGCTACGGTTGTATAAAGAATGGCAAAAGCTAAACCTATAAGTAATCCTAACTGAGTGTTCGATAAGCCTAAGTCCTGCTGAATAAAAGGCGCAAGAATACCTACTATTTGTCGATCGATAAAATTGAAGCCATAAACAATGGTCAGAAGAATCAATACAAAAGTTCTATAGTTTTTGTTAGCTTTATTTTTTTCAGTCATTAGGTATCCTTATAAAAATTATACACACTATTCTAAGAATAGTTATAAAAATTATTAATAATCTTTATGTAAATCTCTTAAGTATATAAACACAGCTATCCAAATTAAGGTAAAGCTTGCAAGCTTAATGATTGAAAATACTTCATTGTAATAAAAATAGCCTAATATAAATTGAAATGTGGGTGTTATATAAAATATCATGCCAGACGGTCCCAAACCACAAAGCTCTACTCCTCTTACATAAAGAAATAATGGGATGACTGTCATTGGGCCAGCTAATAATAACAATAAACTTAAAGACGGATTTGATATCCCAAAATCATTAAAGCCATTAATAGTAATTATATAAAATGCTACTAGAGCAAAAGGTAAAATGAATAAACTTTCAATTAATAAACCTATATCCGTATCAACATTTATTTTTTTTCTTAAAAGATTATAAAAACCCCAACTAAAAGCAACTACTAGGCCGACCCATGGAATAGATTGGAGATTAAATAGTAGTAAAAATAAAATTGATATTAATACAAGTCCAATTGAAATAATTCTTCTTGTATTTAGTTTTTCATTAAAAAAAATATAGCCTAAAAAAACACTAAGAATTGGCATTATAAAATATCCAAAACTTGCATCTATAATTTGATTAGATGAAACGGCATAGATCCAGACAGCCCAATTAGTAAAAATTAAAAGACCCGAAAAGAAAAGTGTAACCAAGTTTTTAGTACTACTAATTGTTTTATAAAAAATATCCCATTTTGAAAAATAAAATGTAGTTAGAATTAAGAATAACGAAGTCCATATAGCCCTATGTAAAACAACCTCAATAAAACCAATGTAAGAAATATATTCAAAGTATATAACACCAATAACACCCCACCAAAATGAACCTAAAGCTGTTAATCCAAGTCCTTTATTAAATGCGCTATTATTCATATAATTAATTTGTTATTGAAAAGGCAGGTTGATCATTAGTATGACAGTGCACCCCACCTCCAGCTGCCCAAGAACTTAACATCTCAATTAGATAAACGTTACGATTAGGAAAATATCTCTCTATTCGAGATTTTGCTGCGATATCTGTTTCTGGGTTACCAAAACCAGGTACGATTACAAATCCGTTTCCAACTAGCCAATTCATATAATTAGTGTCGAACATTTGATCGTTATGTTTAACAAAACCTTCAATAGGCTCTCTTATTACATTAAACCCTGCTT
>CAJJAN010000024.1 GCA_905182145.1 uncultured Pelagibacteraceae bacterium | reverse complement strand
CTTAGAACATTTTACGACAACGACCTTAGATGGTTAAAACATTTTGGTTTTATTCCGTTAGATATACCCTCTATTTCTGGGGGGCTTAGTCGATGAAATTTACAATTAGTTGGTTGAAAGAACATCTGGAAACAAAAGCTTTAGATGAAGAAATAATTAATAAATTAACTGACATTGGCCTTGAAGTTGAGCAAGTACAGGATGCAAGTGCTCTTTATGGTGATTTTTTAATTGCTCAAGTTGTCGATGAAGAGAAACATCCCAATGCAGATAAACTTAAGTTATGTAAAGTTGATATAGGCAGTAAAGTTATTGATGTCGTTTGTGGAGCACCAAATGTAGTAAAGGGCATGAAGGTAGTTTACGCACCACCAGGTGCAGTTATACCCGTTAATCAGATGAAGCTTAAGGTAGCAAAAATTCGTGGAGTAGAATCGTCGGGTATGCTGTGTTCAGAGTATGAACTTGGTATTTCAGACTCACATGATGGTATTATTCATATGCCAGAGAATAGTAATGTTGGTGGACTTTATATAGATCAAATGAATCTCAATGATGTAATGATTGAAATTGGTATCACTCCAAATAGACAGGACTGTTTAGGCGTTTATGGAATAGCAAGAGACCTTGCCGCTGCAGGAATAGGAGAGCTAAAGGAAATAGAGCTACCAAAATTTAAAACGGTTGGTAAAAGTCCAATAAATATTTTATTTAAAGAATCACCTGATCAAAAAAAATATTGTTCAGCATTCGGTAGTCGTTACATAAAAAATGTTAAGAATTGTGAAAGTCCACAATGGCTTAAAGACAAACTTAGTTCGATTGGACTTAAGCCAATATCTGCTTTAGTAGATATTACTAATTACATACTATTTGACTACAATCGACCCTTACATGTTTATGATGCTGACAAGATTTCAGGAGATATTGTAATTAGATCTGCAAAAAAAGATGAAAAATTTTTAGGACTTGATGATAAGGAATATACTTTAAGTGAAGGTATGTGTGTAATAGCAGATGAAAAACAACCTTTGGGCTTAGGTGGAATTCTTGGTGGCAGCCTATCTGCCTGTAACACTAATACAACAAATGTGCTTTTAGAGTCTGCTTTGTTTATTCCAGCAAATATAGCTAGTACAGGAAGAAAGCTGTTTATAGATAGTGACGCTCGCTACCGCTTTGAGCGAGGGGTGGACCCAAATTCTTTAAATATTGGCTTAGATAGAGCGGCTAATTTAATCCAAGAAATTTGTGGTGGAGAAATTAGTGAGTCTCATATTTGTGGCACAATGCCTAATAATGAACATAACATTTCCTTCGATCTCTTGAAGAATACTAATCGACTTGGAGTAGAAATAGATCAATCTGAAATTGAAATCATGCTAAAAAAACTTGGTATCAAAACTACAAGTAAAAAAGATAATTTAATCTGTACGATTCCATCGTGGCGACATGATATTCATGGAGAAGCTGATTTAAGTGAGGAAGTAATTAGACTTAAAGGGTTTGATGCAATTCCAGTCTTACCTGTACGTACTGAAAAAAGAATAAATGAAAAAATACTTAGTGATTCATATAAAAATACTCTTAGATCCAAAAGATTTCTTGCTCATAGAGGAAGTAATGAATTAATAACTTGGTCATTTACATCATCAAAAGATTCAAAATTCTATATTGATGATCAAAAACTAGAAATTCAAAATCCAATATCTGAAGAACTTGATATTTTAAGACCTAGTCTTATTCCAAACTTAATAAATGCAGTTAAAAAAAATGGCAGTAGAGGCTTTGAGAGTTTCTCCTTATTTGAAGTTGGTAATCAATTCTTTTCAGATCAATCAGGTGATCAAAAAAATATTGCATGCGGACTAAGGGCTGGAATAAAATTTGAAAAAAGCTGGCGCACTGAAAAAACTCATTATGACACTTATGATGTTAAAGATGATATTTTAACATTGATTAATCATCTTATCCCTCAAAATAAAAAAATTGAAATTAATGCTGGTGCTCCTAAGTGGTATCACCCTGGTAGGTCTGCAACGGTTATGCTTAATAAAAAGACAGTACTAGGATATTTTGGTGAATTGCATCCAAAAATAATGAAGTTTTACAAAATAAAAAGTCGTATTTCAGTCTTTGAATTATTTTTAGATGAAGTGCCAACTAAATTAAAAAAAACAACTAATAAAGAAAATTATATAGTTAGTGACTTTCAGGCAGTTGATCGTGATTTTGCGTTCACCATAGATAAAGAAATAGAAGGTAAGATTTTAATTAATTTGGCTCTAAAAGCTGACGAGAAATTAGTTAAAAATGTTGAAATATTTGATGTTTTTGAGGGTGAGTCTATTGGAATTGATAAGAAATCTCTGGCTATTAAAGTTACATTACAGGCATTTGATCGCACATTAAATGAAACAGAAATACAAGAAGTCAGTGCAAAAATTGTTGATTCAATCCAGCAAAAAACTGCTGGTGTTGTTCGCTCTTAGTTATTAAAACTAGCATATCATGAAACCACTAAACCATATTAGAAATTTTTCTATCATTGCACATATTGATCATGGTAAATCAACTTTAGCCGACAGGTTAATTCAATTTTGTGGAGGTCTAGCTGACCGCGAAATGAAAGAACAAGTTCTCGACTCCATGGATATTGAAAGAGAAAGAGGAATTACTATAAAGGCACAAACTGTAAGACTTGTTTATAAAGCTAAAGATGGAAACGAATATATTCTTAATATTATTGATACTCCAGGCCATGTAGATTTTAGTTATGAAGTCAATAGATCACTATCTGCATGTGAAAGCTCATTACTAGTTGTTGACGCAAGTCAGGGTGTCGAAGCACAAACTCTAGCTAATCTATACCAAGCAGTTGAAAATGATCATGTAATTATACCAGTATTAAATAAGATAGATTTACCAGCTGCGGATCCCGAAAGAGTAAAAGAACAAATAGAAAATATTTTGGGAATCGACACTGAAAATGTTCTAGAGATATCTGCAAAATCTGGAATAGGCATTGAAGATGTTCTTGAGTGTGTAGTAGCGAATTTTAGTCCACCACAAACATCAGAGACTGAAGATGGCTTGAAGGCAATGTTAGTTGACAGTTGGTATGATAGTTATTTAGGAGTAGTTATCTTGGTTAGAGTTATTAATGGCTCTATAAAAAAAGGTATGGAAATTAAATTTCATGCTGCCAATAGTAATCATATTGTTGAGCGAGTTGGTTATTTTTCTCCAAAAATGACTGAGTCTAATGAAATCAATGCGGGTGAATTAGGTTATATAACTGCAGCAATCAAAGAAGTTGCACAAACTAAAGTGGGTGACACCATCATGCTTGCTAAAGATAAAAAAACTCAGCCCTTACCTGGATTTAAGCCGAGCCAGCCCGTTGTGTTTTGTGGTCTATTCCCTTCAAATGCTGCCGAATTTAAGTTTCTTCGTGATTCTCTTGGTAAATTAAAATTAAATGATTCAAGCTTTCATTATGAGCAAGAAACCTCTGCAGCCTTAGGTATGGGTTTTAGATGTGGCTTTTTAGGACTACTTCATCTTGAAATTGTAGTTGAAAGACTAGATAGAGAATTTGACATTGACCTAATTACCACTGCACCAAGTGTTATCTATAATATTGAAATGGTTGATGGAAAAAAAATTGAACTTCATAATCCAGCAGATATGCCTGAAGCTATATTAATCAAATCTATTTCAGAGCCTTGGATTAAAGCTACTATAATTTCTCCAGAAGAATATTTAGGTACCATAATTAGTTTATGTGAGGACAAGAGGGGAATTCAATCAGAATTATCGTATTCAGGATCAAGAGTAATATTAATATATAACTTACCTTTAAACGAAATTGTTTTTGATTTTTACGATAGATTAAAATCTATTTCAAGTGGCTACGCTAGTTTTGATTATGAAATTGATAATTATAATGAAAGTGATTTAGTTAAGTTAAGTGTTTTAGTTAACGCCGAGCCAGTTGATGCTCTTTCAATGATAGTGCACAGATCAGTTTCAGAAAAAAAAGGTAGAGGTGTTTGTGAAAAACTAAAAGAGTTAATTCCAAGACATCAGTTTGCTGTTCCAATCCAAGCTGCAATTGGTGGAAAGATTATTGCTCGTGAAACTGTTAGTGGATTTAGAAAAAATGTTATTGAAAAAATTCATGGTGGTGGTGCTACTGATAGAAAGAGAAAACTATTAGATAAACAAAAAAAGGGTAAGAAGCGAATGCGTTCATTTGGTAAGGTTGATATTCCTCAAGAAGCATTTATTGCCGCTCTAAAAGTAGAGTAATAAGATTTGGAAAGGTGGCCGAGTGGTTGAAGGCGCACGCTTGGAAAGCGTGTATGCGGGTGACCGTATCGTGGGTTCGAATCCCATCCTTTCCGCCAAGCTTTAATTACCTATGGCTATCCCTTCGCGACGTGGGTCTGATCCACCCTCCAAATTTTTACCGATATAAATTGTATTTAAACCTGAAAAATACTTCCTTATTTTTGTGTCGTAACCCATTTTAGATAATGATTTTTCTAATGAAGGTGCAATTATAGATTCCTCTATTTCATATTTACCCCATCGGTTAATTGCATGAGGTAAAGAAACTGACTCTTGAACACTCATATCCCAGTCTATAAGTGAAATTAATGAATTAGTAACAAATCCTATGATATTACTCCCGCCTGGAGACCCAGTTATATAGATTGGTTTTTTATTTTTAAGAACTATTGTAGGAGACATTGAAGATCGTGGTCTTTTTCTTGGTTCTAATCTGTTAGAAACTAGTCTTCCATCGACCTGATGCTGAAATGAAAAATCAGTAAGTTGATTATTTAATAAAAATCCACTCTTGGTCATTAATCTTGATCCAAATGCATTTTCTATTGATGAAGTCATTGATAATGCATTCCCGTAACTATCATAAATAGAAATGTGGGTTGTAGAATTTAATTCAAGTGATTTATCGTCTCCAAATTCATAAACAAATTCTACTGATGGATTGCCTGCATCTATATTTTCAGTTTTTTCACCTAATATGATCTGATCTGATCTTGCTTTAATATATTCATCTTCAAGCAATCCCTTAATAGGGACTTCTACAAAATCACTATCCGCTAAATATCGATCTCGATCAGCAAATGCTAAACGACTTGCATCTCCAATAAGTTGCCATGATAGTGGATTTAAGTGACCAAGAGATTTTAAATCATGTTTTTCTAAAATTTTCAAAGTTTGAGCTACAGCTACCCCTCCGGATGAAGGAGGTCCCATACCACACACATTAAATTCTCTATAATTTATACATACAGGATCTCTCTCAATAACTATGTAATTACTCAAGTCAGATTTATTAAGGAATCCAGGATTTTCTTTATAGTTTTGAACTGTATCAATAATATCATTTGCAATAGATCCATTATAGAAATCTTCTATTCCATCATTTGCAATTTTCCTTAGTGTTCTTGCATAAGCACTATTTATTACTATTTGTTTCTGTTTTAGGCCTACTCCATCAGGTAAGAAATAATTTTTTGTTTTTACTATTTTCTGAAGCCTATCTGAGTCTCTTTCTATAGAGGTTTCTAATTTTTTTGAGACTGTAAAGCCTTCCTCACTAAGTTTTATTGCATAACTAAAAAGACTTGCCCAATTCATTTTACCCCATCTATTATGTGTTTCATGCATCAATGCCGGAGTGCCAGGTGTTCCAACGGAAAGACCACCTATTACTGCATCAAAAAATTTTTTTGAATCACCATTATTATTTTGAAATTGAGTCATTTTTGAAAATTGTGGTGCAGTTTCTCTTCCATCTAGAGTAGTGATTTTGTTAGTTTTGCTATCAAACCAAACCAGAAAACTCCCACCTCCTAGTCCTGAGGATTCTGGTTCTACTAACCCTAAAACAGCTTGTGCGGCAATCATCGCATCAGCTGCAGTGCCACCAGACTTTAAAATTTCTGCTCCCGCAGCAGAAGCAAATGAATTTGCTGTAACAATCATCCAATCATTGCCTAATACTGACTTACCATTTTCCTTAGCCTTAAGTGCTATTTTAATTTCCTTTGTTTTCAATTCTACTGAGGTACCGCTATAATTTTCTGGACTTAATATTTCTGAGAGGTCATCGGAATTAACTGATCCAATAAGTAAAAATAGCAAAACAAACACAAATAATAATTGTTTCATTATAAAATCTTATCTCAGATATGAGAATAAGCAATTCTGTTTATAAAACCACCGTCACAATCTCATCACACTCTTGTAGTTTTTTTATTAAGTGTTAACCTTTTTACTATTAATAAACCTAGAGTTTTATAAAAATTGATAGAATAATCAAGAATAGACATGAAAAAAAACTTAGCTTACTTCGTAATTTTATCAATCTTCATTATTTTAATTTATTATTTTTCTAAAAGTAATGTAAATAATCAATCTAATATAAATATTAATGATGAAATTTCTCCAACAGTAATTACCATTTAT
>CAJJAN010000023.1 GCA_905182145.1 uncultured Pelagibacteraceae bacterium | reverse complement strand
AAGTAAAATTAATTTATCAGATTTTAAAGGTAAAACAATTCTAGTTGTAAATACTGCAAGCTTATGTGGTTTCACTTACCAATATACAGGATTGCAGTCACTGTACGATAATTATGGTGATGAAGGTTTAGTCGTTTTAGGTATACCGGCAAATGATTTTTCTAAGCAAGAACCTGGACAAGAAAATGAAATAAAAGAATTTTGTGAAACTAATTTTAATATAACTTTTCCAATGACCTCGAAAGAAATCGTGACTGGCAAGGGATCACATCCTTTTTTTGACTGGACTAGAGATGAGCTTGGTTGGTTAGACGGTGTGCCAAGATGGAATTTTCATAAAATTATTATAGATAAGAATGGTAATGCAATTAGTGGATACACTCCACTAACAAAACCATCATCTAAAAGATTTATTAAAGCTGTAGAAAAAGCATTAAAGATTTAATAGAAGAAATGGCGGTCCCTACGGGATTCGAACCCGTGATCTTCTGGATGAAAACCAGATATCCTAACCGCTAGACGAAGGGACCTAAAAAAACTCTTATATATTTGAAATTATTTAAAATCAATCAATGATTACTTAATTTCTGCACCTATATCTTCAATATGAAATTGTGGGATTCTTCGTCCACCCCATTCATTAACCTTAATCTTTCCATAAAGTGATACCAATTTACCCTTATTATTCATAATCGCGTCCCCTAAAGGGGTATTCTTACTTCTAAATGTAATGCCTTCAACATTCTTATCAATATCTGAACTTAAACCACATCTAATATGATTATCTCCAAATTCTTTTATAAATGTAATCTTTGTACTCTTAATAATAAAATTTGGCTCTTCATTATTCGAACCAAATGGACCAAGTTTGTTTATATCGTCATAGAGCTCGCTGTTAACAGCAGTAATATTTATAATAGAGTCTGCATGATTCGTATCATCTATATCTAACGCAATACTATTGCTGTCTAATCTATCTTCTATAAAATCTTGAAGTAATAAAATTTTATCTTCATCAAGAGTTAATCCAGCAGCCATGGCGTGGCCACCCCCTTGAGTAACAATACCTTTTTGTGTTGCAGCAATAATAAGATTACCTAAATCAATGCCTTTAATAGACCGACCTGATCCTTTTGCTATTCCATTTTTTGCTGAAAAAACAATACAAGGTTTTTTGAACTTCTGTTTTATGCGACTCGCAATAATTCCTATAACACCCTCATGCCAATCTTGGCCATAAGCGAAAATAATTTTTTTATCTATTTGTTCAGAAGTTAAGGAATCAATAGCAGTTTTAAGAATGTGTGCCTCTATGGTTTGTCTTTCTTTATTAAAATTGTCTAACTCTGTAGCTATGTCTGCAGCTTTAGCTTCATCTTCACAGGTTAATAATTCAGTACCATGCTTTGATTTACCTAATCTACCACCTGCGTTAATTCGTGGACCTAATTTAAACCCTAAATCATAAGTTGATATTTTGTTATTTATATTGGCTTTATCAATTAATGCAGTCAAACCAATGTTAGGTTTTTTTGAAAAAACTTCTAAACCTTTTTGTACTAATAATCGATTTATTCCAACTAGTGGAACTACATCACAAATGGTACCAAGTGAAACCATATCGAGCAGAGAAATAATATTTGGCTCTTTTAAAATATTATCAAACCACTTACTTTCTCTTAGTTTCCGATTTAACCCTACTATAAACATAAATGTAACACCTACAGCAGCCAAGTATCCTAAGTTAGTAGTGTCATCTAATCTATTTGGATTAATCATTGCGTAGGCTTCAGGTAAATTAATCTCAGGCTGGTGATGATCAATAACAATCACATCTATATTATTATCCTTTGCAAATTTTATTTCATTATAAGCCAAGGTCCCACAATCAAGTGTAAAAATAATATTGATATTTTGATCTATAAATTTTTGAAAAGCTTCCTTATTTGGACCATAACCCTCTGTAAATCTATCTGGAATATGATAAACAACTTCAACACCTAGCAAGTTAAAATATTTAATTAAACATGATGTTGAGGTAGAGCCATCAACATCATAGTCACCAAAGATAGCAATTTTTTCATTATTCTTAAGTGCTACTAATATTCTTTCACATGCTTTTTCCATGTCCATTAAAATATTTGGATCTGGCATATTGTCTTTTAATGTTGGATTTAGATAGCTGGCAATATCATCAATAGAAATATTTCTAATCGAAAATAGCTTAGCAATTAAGTTTGATACTTCAAATTTCTGACTGATTAATTCAGCTTGTCGTTCATCAAATGTTTTAACTTGCCATTTACTATCAGTATATGAGTTGAAGTCTTGAAAGATATTGGCCTGCATCAACTAATATTAGGGTACTGAGTTTGAATGTATTGAGTAGTATGCTCATCGGATCTTAAAACTATAGAATGTGCTGTATATATATTTCCTGATTTTTTTACACCTTTAACCATCGTGCCTTCAGTTACACCTGTCGCAACAAAAACTATATCTCCACTAGCAAGATCGTCAATCATGTACTTCTTATTAAGATCTTTTATTCCAAGATTTTCTGCGCGTTGTTTTTCATCATCGTTCCTAATGACAAGTCTTGTTTGTATTTGTCCACCTATACACTGAAGTGCTGCAGCAGCTAAAACTCCTTCAGGGGCTCCCCCAGTTCCAAAATATATATCAACATCTATATCTTTTTGTGAAGTCATCATAACTCCTTGGACATCACCATCTGGTATTAAAACAACTTTTGAGCCTATGCTTCTTAATGACTCAATTATATCTGCATGACGATCACGCTCTAATACACAGGCCGTTATATCTGCTGGGTTTACTTTCTTTGCCTGCGCAAGACTTTTGATATTATCTACAACACTTGCATCTAAATCAATAACGTCTTCACTGTAGCCACCGCCTATAGCGATTTTATCCATATAAGTATCAGGTGAATGCAACATAGAGCCTTTATTGGCTGCCGCTATTACTGCTAATGAATTTGGCATTCCTTTTGAAGTAATTGTGGTTCCTTCCAAAGGATCCAGGGCAATATCCACTGCATCACCCTTGCCTGTGCCAACTTTTTCTCCGATATAAAGCATTGGAGCTTCATCTCTTTCACCTTCACCGATGACAATTCTTCCATCAAATTCAATTTCATTAAGTGCTGTTCGCATAGCATCAACAGCTAATTGGTCGGCACCCTCTTTGTCACCCCCACCTATAAGTTGGGACGCTGCTATTGCTGCCATTTCAGCTGATTTTAATATACCTGTTGAAAATTTTTTACCAACGTTACTCATATTTATCCTTCAATTCTAATAAACTTAACCTTATTATTGATTCTCTTCATATTGTTAATTTCTTTAATAGCTTTTAAAACAATTTTTTCTTTTATTTTATGGGTAATTATTACAATAGTTGCATAACCTCGTTTATTAGAATGTTCCTGTTTTTGTTGGTCAATTGAAATTTTATTTCTAGCTAAAATATCAGAAATTCTTCTCATAACCCCAACTTCATCCTTAACTACTATCTTTAAGAAATATGCAAAACTACTATCTAATATATCTATATTTTTTAATTTTTTTGACTGGGAAATTGAATTGCCTAAAGGCAAATTGATGTTACCTCTGTTAAGGTCAATAAGGTCGGCAACAATTGCTGCGCCAGTAGGTTTTCCACCTGCACCAGGACCAATTAAAACTGTTTTACCAATCATGTCGTCAATAATTACTACAGCATTTAATTCATTTTCTACTTTAGCAATTTCAGAATCTTCTTTGATTAAGCATGGATGAACCCTTTGTTCATATGAGTCTTTTTTTCTTTCTGCCACACCTAGCAGTTTAATTTTATAACCAAATTCTTTAGCAAATCTGAAATCATCTAATTCGACTTTATCAACTCCCTCAATATAAGTTGAAGAAAATTTAATGGGAACATTAAATGCCAAGCTCGATAATAATGTAATCTTGTGAGCAGCATCAATACCCTTGACATCGAAAGTGGGATCAAGTTCAGCAAAACCTAATTTTTGTGCATCTTTCAAGACTAATGAAAAGTCTTTTCCTTCTTTTTCCATTTTAGTGAGAATGTAGTTACAGGTTCCATTAAGGATTCCATAAATTTTAGAAATATTATTATATTTTAAATTTTCTCTTACTGCTTTTACTACGGGGATGCCTCCAGCAATAGCAGCCTCATAACTAATTGAAACGTTATTTTTTTCAGCTAATTTTACTAATTCATTTCCATGCATTGCTAATAAAGCTTTATTAGCAGTAATAATATGCTTCTTATTTTCCAATGCAGTCTTTACTAATTTATATGCTGCTCCACTTGATCCACCTATACATTCTACCAATACTTGTATATCTGGATTAGTAGCAAGTTCTTGAACTTTAGATGTAACTTTAATATTTTTTAAATTTACTTTTCTTTTTTTCTTAATATTTTTGACAGCTATTTGAATAACTTTAAAATTTTTGTGATTCTTGCTAATTTGATTAAAGAAAGCCTGACCTACAGTTCCAAAGCCTGCAATTCCTATATTTCTCATTCTAATTCACTCTCAGGAACACTTTCTAAGTCTACACTTTCATCATTAGATTTATTATCCAATGGAAAATCATCAAACTCTGCCTCAATATAATCTGGATTAATAAAAGTTTTATAAAAAGAAAATGGTTCACCATCATTTGTTTTAGCGCAGGCACCTATTATAAACAAAAGTGCAAACAGAGATAAACTTATAGGTCTTTTTTTAGAGAATATTGGCATTGTAAGTTAAAGCAGTTGTTTCATTAAAATCATTCATTAAATTAAAGTTTTGCATCGCTTGTCCAGCTGCACCTTTTAATAGATTATCAATAACTGATACTATACACAATAAATCATCCTTGTACCCTCTTTTCACCCCAATTGAGACTCTATTGGAACCTACAACTTCACGCGTGGAGGGAACTTCGTTTAATGGCAATAAAGATATAAAATTTTCATTTGCAAAAGCTTTTTTTAAGCATTCATGTATTTCACTCTGTTTATTTGCATCAATATTTAAATAAATATTCGATAATATACCTCTGTTAACTGGTATTAAGTTTGCTGCAAAAAAAACTCTAATTGAATCTTCGTTAGCTAGAGAAAGTTCCTGATTAATCTCAGCTATATGTCTATGATCACCAATTCCGTATGATTTTATATTTTCATTAACTTCTGCAAATATATTTTCAGTTTTTTTTGATTTTCCTGCCCCAGAGTAACCTGACTTGGCATCGATGATTATATTATTACCATCTATGATTTTATTTTTTAATAGTGGTATTAATGGCATCAAAATACTTGTTGGATAGCAACCAGGGTTAGCAATGTACTTCGCAGATTTAATCTTATCTCTATTAAATTCTGTTAGCCCGTAAACAAATTCACTTAATTTATCTGGATGGGCATGCTTAAAATCATACCACTTTTCATAATCATCTGATTTTTTCAATCTAAAATCAGCAGATAAATCAATAATTTTTATTGTGTCTGGTATCTTGTGTAAACTTGCTTGTAATTCGGAGTGTGGCAAGCAACTAAAAATAAAATCAATATTACTAAAGTCTATTTCGTCTAATTTGCTAAATATAAGATCTAGAGAATCCCTTAAGCCAGGTATAGCTTTAGATACATGCTCTCCAGCAGTTTCATTTGCAGATAAAGATTGAATCTTAATATTTGGATGCTTGAGACATAAGTGTATCATTTCTGATCCCACATAGCCACTCGCACCTAGAATTGATATATTAATAAAATTTGACATTTATTGTCAGCCTTAAAAAATAGAGATGTAATTAGTGTAAAATTATCTTTTTGAAAATTGGTAGCGTCTACGTGCTTTTGCTCTACCATATTTTTTTCTCTCAACAATTCTAGCATCTCTGGTTAAAAAACCTTCAGATTTTAAAGAAGCCCTTAAGGTTGGGTCAAAAAGCGTAAGAGCTTTTGATATGCCGTGACGTACAGCACCAGCTTGACCTGATAATCCACCGCCACTTACCGTAATCATCATATCCATAGTTGATGATTTGTTTGTTAAGACTAGTGGCTGATTAATTACCATATGTAAAACTGGTCTGGTAAAATACTTATTACTCTCTTTGCCATTAACAACAATTTTACCTGTACCAGCTGATACCCAAACTCTTGCTATTGAATTTTTTCTTTTTCCAGTTGCATAAGACCTGCCCAAGCTATCTATCTTAGGGAGCACCTCTATTACTTCCACTGGTGCAACTACTGCTTCTGTTTTGATTTCGGTATTTTCCATAATTATAACATTTCACTAATATTTAATACTTCTGGTGCTTGCGCTTCGTGTGGATGAATACTACCTGCATAAACTTTCATATTTGATAATTGAACACTTCCTAGTGGTCCTTTTGGAATCATTCTTTTTACAGCCATTCTGATTACTCTATCAGGAAATTTACCTTCTATAATCTGACGGGCAGTTCTGCTTTTGATCCCACCGGGATGGCCAGTATGCCAATAATATATTTTACCATCTAGTTTTTTGCCTGTAAATTTTACCTTTTCAGCATTTATAATAATTACATGATCTCCACAGTCTGCATGTGGTGTAAAAGATGGTTTATGCTTACCTCTTAAAATCATTGAAACTTTTGAGGCTAGTCTACCCAGTACAATACCCTCAGCATCTATAAGAACCCATTTCTTATCAACGTCTTCTTTACGAAGCGATAAAGTTTGTTTGATTATTTTACTTGTAGCCATGCGGATGTATTAGTTGTTTCTAGCATTGTTGTCAATTATTTAAATAAAACAATATCTTGAATGCAAGGTATTATAATACCTAATATTACATAAAAAAATACTTTACTTACCTCTATTATTAAAATAAACATCTTATGTCGATTTGATGCAGCTTGCGGACACTAACAGCTAAGCCATGAAGCCGCCGTATTTGTGCGGTTTTTTTTTGCAGAAAATTCGATTACTTTAAATAATATAAAAGGAGATCGAAATGCCTAATAATAAATTTAAACCCAATGAATCAGCTCATCCTGAAACTCTAGCTTTACACGGCGGTGATTACAGG
The DNA here is from genome assembly GCA_905182145.1 of uncultured Pelagibacteraceae bacterium. Taxonomy (GTDB): domain Bacteria; phylum Pseudomonadota; class Alphaproteobacteria; order Pelagibacterales; family AG-422-B15; genus CACCCN01. Next base: position 84,618 of record CAJJAN010000023.1, on the reverse strand, counting down.
TCTGATCCAACTACTAATTCTGTAGCAGTTCCAATTTATCAAACTACTTCATATCAGTTTAATGATACAGAGCATGCAGCAAATTTGTTTGCTCTAAAAGACTTTGGTAATATTTATTCAAGAATTATGAACCCAACTTTGGATGTTCTTGAAAAAAGGATTGCTGCACTAGAAGGTGGTGTTGGTGCTCTAGCTGTAAGTTCTGGACAATCAGCAACTGCTATCAGTGTTCAAAACTTAGCTCGTTCAGGAGATAATATAGTTTGTTCAACCGATGTATACGGTGGAACATTCAATCTATTTTCTAACACTCTGAAAGATCAAGGTATTGAAGTAAGATTTGCTGATCCAAGTGATCCAGAGAATTTCAGAAAATTAACGGATGATAATACGCGAGCATACTACGGAGAAAGCTTACCTAATCCGAAACTTAAAGTTTTTCCTATCCAGGAGGTTGCTGATATTGGTAAGGAATTTAATATTCCTCTCATAATAGATAATACTTCAGCGCCTGTTATATGTAAGCCAATAAATCATGGTGCAGCAATTGTAGTTCACTCGCTGACTAAATTTATAGGTGGTCATGGCACCTCTATAGGTGGAATTATTGTAGATAGCGGTAAATTTGACTGGGCAAAAGATCCAAAAAGATCTCCAACATTAAATGAACCCGACAATAGTTACCATGGTGCAGTATGGACTGAGGCAACAAAACCACTTGGGCCTATTGCCTACATAATTAGAGCAAGAGTAGTTCTTTTAAGAGATATTGGATCAGCTCTATCACCATTTAATGCCTTTCAGATTATTCAAGGACTAGAAACTCTCAGTTTAAGAATTGAACGACATTGCGAAAACGCAGCCAAAGTTGCTGATTATTTATCAAGTCATACTAAAGTTGATAAAGTTATCTATGCAGGCAAAGCAGAAGATATTGCAGCAGAAAGAGCTGAAAAATACTTAAATGGCGGCTATGGTGCCTTAATAGGATTTGAAGTTAAATCTGGCAAAGAAGGTGGCCAGAAATTTATTGAAAATCTTAATATGCTCTATCATGTTGCAAATATAGGTGACTCGAGAAGTCTAGCTATCCATCCAGCATCTACAACTCATTCACAATTATCTGAACCTGATATGAAAGCTGCTGGGGTTAATCCAAATTATATAAGACTATCAATTGGACTTGAACATATTGATGATATCATTTCTGATATTTCAAATGCTCTAGATTCTATCTAATCTATTAATGTACGAGTAAGACTTATAAAAGTTTTGCTCGTGCAAAGTTCATATAAGATTGTAGATAAACTAGAATCATAAAAATAAAAATTGAATTACCCTGATGAAGTAGCGCAAGATGCCAAGGTATGTTTAAATATGTCATAAATATTCCTAATAACATTTGTATTAAAAATAAAATATTTAAAATTAATATAATTTTTCTATAGTGATGTAAAAAATTTTTTGTAAATACTCTATAGTTTACAAATAAAAGTGCTAATACAAGTACCAATGCAAAGGTACGATGAAAGAAAATTATAAAATCACCATTTTCAAAAAAATTAGCTATTAGTGACTCATCTCCAAAAATATTTAAAGGAATAATATTTTGATCATAGGCCGGCCAAGTATTATACAAAAGTCCTGAGTGAGTGCCTGATACGTAGGCACCATAAAAAATCTGAAAAAGTGTTAAGGCAAGAAGCAATAAGAAAAACTTGCTCTCATCTTTCTCTTCTTTGGCAATTACAATGTTGTTATTCGACATATTTTTTTTAACAAAAAACCTCAAGATCACTCCAAGTATTAAAAAAGCTGTAATCAAATGAAAGCTCAAGCGATATTGACTTACGTCTACCCTATCAACTAGGCCACTTTTTACCATATACCAGCCTATTACTGCTTGCATCATCCCAAGTAGTCCAATGCAAAAAATGTAAGGAAGATCTGATTTAGTTATAAGTTTTCTGTAAGCTAAGTAAATTAAAGGTATAATAAATACTATTCCTATAAATCTTGCAAAAAATCTGTGAAACCATTCCCAAAAATAAATAAACTTAAATTCATTTAGAGTCATTAGGCTATTAACCAGTTTAAACTCATCTATTAGCTTATACTTATCAAATTCTTGTAACCATGCCTCTTGTGATAAGGGAAATAAAACTCCTGTAATTGGCTTCCATTCAGTAATTGATAGTCCAGAATCAGAGATTCTTGTGTAACCTCCAATTAATATGATAGATATAACACATACCATTAATAAAATTAACCATATTGAAAATAGATTGATTTTGTTAGCTATCATCTTTAAATATCACTCTATGATTAAATTCAAAAAAATACTTAGCATAATTATATTTTTATTATTAACTTTTATTTATATTCTATTAACTATGGCTTTTTTACAAAAATTCAACAATACTTGGATTCTTAATAATTGGATATTAGAATTAATAGTTTACTTTATTTTAGGAAATTTATGGATATTTCCTTCAATGTATATATTAAAACCATTTAAGAAATCGCAATGAAAAAAAAGCTTAATAGATTAAAAGATGTAAGAAATGCGATTGATAAGCTAGATGATAAAATCTTGCCATTAATGATCAAAAGATCTCAATTAGTTGAAAATGCCCTTGAGCTAAAAAAGTTGAAATCTCAGATCCGAGATCCAAAGCGAATTAAAAATATTTTAGATAAAATTGAAAAAAATTCAGAGAAATTTAATGTTAACAAGAAGTTATTGAGATCAATTTGGAAATCAATGATTGAATGCTATATAGAATTTGAAAATAAGGAATTTAAAAAAAGGAAGTTGTAAGAGCTTATTATTTGCTGTGAGGTGGCAATTTCTTCTCAACGAACCACTCATGCTTCATAGTCGCAGGATTATATTTTTTCATTCTTAGCTTTTCTTTAGCTTTTTCACCTGCAGTCGGCTTTTTAGCATAATAGTAAAATTTACTATCTGTTTTTTCCTCAGGAACGAGTCTAATTTTAACTGTAGATTTTTTAGCCATTTATTTTTCTTACTTAGAACTTATTTTACTTTGAAGCTCAACAAGGTTTTGCATAACATCCATTAATTTTTTTCTCTTGTTGTCACTTAATGATTGTCCTGTTCTTGTGTGAACATTTTGCTCAGAAATATAGCTATTTTCGCTATCTGTAAAGGCTTTTTGTGATAGTTTGGTATTAGCTTTGTTGTTACTAAAAAGTACGTTTTTTGAGCCGTTTTCTTTAATTACTTTTTGTACCCCTCTAATAGTATAGCCATCATTATATAAAAGATTTTTTATACCTTTCAATAGATCTACATCCTCTGGTCTGTAATACCTTCTTCCACCACCTCTTTTAATTGGTTTAATTTGTGCAAATTTTGTTTCCCAGAATCTTAAGACATGCTGAGGTAGTGATAAATCTTTAGAAACCTCACTAATTGTTCTAAATGCTTCTGGAGATTTAATTACCATCTTTAATTATCACCTTGGTTATTTAAGTTTTTATCCGCTGACAGTTCTGCAACTTCAGATTTAAGTACATTAGAAGATCGAAATGTAACAACTTGTCTCGCAGTAATCGGGACTTCTTCTCCTGTCTTTGGGTTTCTTCCAATTCGTTCTTTTTTATTTCTAACTATAAAAGTACCAAATGAAGATATCTTTACATCTTGTCCATCAACTAAACTCTTAGATATTTCATTGAAAACTGAATCAACTAGTGCCGCAGACTCATTTCTAGACAAACCAACATTTTTATAAACAGCTTCGCTTAATGTAGATCTTGTAGTAGCAGTTTTTTCCATACATCAAAAATTATATATTAAAAGAATATTTAATAACAATACTTTATTTAATTTATTTAATAAAAAAACATACAATTTTAACTAGCTGTTAACTTGTTTTGATATATTTTGTTTAATTTTATCATTTACATTGTCGTTCAGAAGCATGTAAAGCAAATCTGCAGCATAGGTTATACCGATGTGATCTGAAGCACCATGACACTTAATTACTGGGGCATTTAAGCCTACAAAAATTCCACAGTTATGTACTCTAGGATCTAATTTGTCTTTTAGCGAGGAAAGTGCGAATGAAGCAAGGAAAGCTCCTAGTTTTGATACAAGCGAGCTTTTAAGTGAGTTTTTCAAAAAAACTTGTATCATCCTAGCTGTTCCTTCAGCTGTTTTTAGTGCAATATTCCCTGTAAAACCATCAGTTATTACTACATTAGTCAATCCATTTGAAATATCGCTTCCTTCAACAAATCCATAGTAATTAATTAATCCTTTAGCATCTAATGCTGATAACTCATGAGAAGCTTTTTGAAGAACTTCATTACCCTTGCTATCTTCCTTGCCTACATTAAGTAAACCAACTGATGGAGTTTTAATTTTTAAAAGAGTTGTTGCTAAACTTGTACCAAGGATAGCATTATCAATCAAAAACTGACTATCTGATTTAATGTTTGCCCCAAGATCTAGAACGATTGACTCACCTATTACATTCGGCCATATAGATGCAATGGCAGGTCTCTTTATTGTATCCAATGTCTTTAAGTTTAATAATGAAATAGCCATTAAAGCTCCTGTGTTACCACAAGATAAAACAGCTTTAGAGTCTGTTTCTAAAATAGAAATAATAGATTTAAACATTGAAGAGTTTTTTTTAGTTTTCATTACCTCACTAGGCTTATCAGTCATCTCAACGAATTCATTGCAATCGATAATTTCTACATTTTCTTTTAATGTACTAAATTTTTTTAGCTCGTAGTTCAATTTCTCTTTAGGTCCAAAAAGTCTAAAAAAATAATTATCATTTCGCAGAAAGGAGGTGTTTAATCCTTTTATTATATTTGCTATTGACGTTTCACTGCCAAGTGTGTCAATCGAAATCTTTATTGTTTCCCTGTTATCTATCATACGTTCAATTGCTTAAAGCCAAAAAAATTATCAATATTTTGCTCTAGTGATCTATTGTTTATATAATCAACATTGCTAATTATATATTCACTCCAAAAATTTATACTCTCAATCTCCACATTATTATCTTTGTATATATTTTTGATAATAGTGCCCTTAAGCATCTTATCATCATTTAATTTTTTAAATTGCGTAAGGCCCTTGCTATAGTTAGAAATTCTTCCATAAAATGCATTTATAAATTGCTTCATTCTTTTATTAACCGCAATATCACCAAAACCCATTTCTCTTAAGTTGCTATCAAAATCCGCAAACATATGATCAAAAAGTAATTGTGGAAGTTCTGATTTTTTTCTTTCACCGTCTATAAAAAAATAAAAAACTATAAATGAGTGAAGTATTATAATATCAAAACGACTTTCGACAGTGTCATTGACCTTAAAATCTAAGAAAAAAATCTTATTTCTAGAAGTTTGAACAATATTCGTATAAATATTTTCTATTATTAATTTATTTATTGAATTAGGCATTTTTTATCTATTATGAAGTTAACACAAATATTCTTGATATTATCATTTTTTTTATCATCTTGTGCACCGGTTATAAAGCCACACGGCTATCAATTAGAGGATATATTAATAAGCGAACCTCAAACAATTGGAATTTCTTCAAAGGTAGACTTAATTGCCTCGTATGGATCACCATCTATTAAAATTGAGGATGTTGGTAATACATGGCTATATATAGCATCCTCAAAAGAGAAAAAAGTTTTTTCAAAAGATGAGTTTCAAGATCAACTTATTTTTGCATTCAACTTTGATGCAGATGATATTTTGATTTCGCAAGAAATATATGACAAGAATCAGATGTTAGACATCAAGTATAACAATAAACAAACTTATAGTTATGGAACTAAGTATTCTGTCTTAGACCAACTATATGACGCGTTCACGCGTGGATTATAGGTCTATTTAACTTTAGTGTTGACTTAGAAAAGCTAAAAGTAACAATGCAACGATATTAGTTATCTTGATCATTGGGTTAATAGCTGGACCAGCAGTGTCTTTATAAGGATCGCCTACAGTATCTCCAGTAATAGCAGCTTTGTGTGCATCCGAACCTTTACCACCAAAATTACCATCTTCTACATATTTCTTAGCATTATCCCAAGCACCACCACCGGCAGTCATAGATATTGCTAGGAATATACCAGTAACAATAACTCCTAAAAGCATTGCGCCTAAAGCAGAAGCTGCTGCATTTTGATCAGCAACTAAAACAACTACATAATATAGAACTAATGGTGAAAACACCGGAAGCATAGAGGGTAATATCATTTCTTTAATTGCAGCTTTTGTTAAAAGATCAACTGATTTTGAATAATTTGGCTTCGTTTCTCCAGTCATAATACCTGGATTTTCAGCAAACTGTTGTCTGACTTCTTCGACAACAGCTCCACCTGCTCTACCTACAGCCATCATGCCCATTGATGCAAATAAGTAAGGTAGTAAACCACCTACTAATAAGCCGATAACAACATAGGGATTTTCAAGAGAAAAATCAGGCTGTATGTTTGGCATTAACTTTAAATCCTCAGTATAAGCCGCAAATAAAACAAGCGCACCTAAACCAGCGGAACCAATAGCATATCCTTTTGTAACTGCCTTAGTTGTATTTCCAACGGCATCTAATGCATCTGTAGTTTTTCTAACGTTTTCTGGTAAATTTGCCATTTCAGCTATGCCACCAGCATTATCTGTAACTGGACCATAAGCATCAAGTGCTACTACCATTCCTGCTAAAGAAAGCATTGCTGTAACAGATATTGCAATTCCAAATAAGCCTGCAAGTTTGAACGTAGCTATTATACCGATAACAATTACTAAAGCCGGTAAGGCAGTTGCTTCCATAGAAACAGCAAGCCCTTGAATTACATTTGTTCCATGTCCAGTAGTAGATGCTTTTGCAATACTTTGAACGGGTCTGTAATTAGTTCCTGTGTAATATTCAGTGATCCAAATTAGTAGACCTGTAATCACAAGTCCAATAATTGCACAAATATATAAATCTTGACCAGTAAATGAAGATTCAGCAACACTAAACTCACTACTAAAACCAATAACATAATTTGTGACTGGATACATAATTGCTAATGACAATAATGCAGAAGCTATAAAGCCTTTATACAAAGCTCCCATAATATTATTTGATTTACCTAATCTTACAAAAAAAGTTCCTGCTATAGAGGCAATTAAACAGCTACCACCAATAGCTAATGGGTAAAGCAACATATCAACATTACCTGCAAAGAAGATTGTTGCTAAAACCATAGTAGCAACAATTGTTACTGCATATGTTTCAAATAAATCTGCAGCCATACCAGCACAATCACCAACGTTATCTCCAACATTGTCAGCTATAACAGCAGGATTTCTTGGATCATCTTCAGGAATTCCAGCTTCAATTTTTCCAACTAAATCGGCACCAACATCAGCACCTTTAGTAAAAATGCCTCCACCTAATCTTGCAAAAATAGAAATTAATGACGCACCAAAACCAAGTGCAACTAATGAATGTTTAAGTGTTGTAGCATCAACATTATACATATCTAAGAAATAATAATAAACAGCAATAGATAATAAAGCCAGTCCTGCTACCAACATGCCAGTTACCGCGCCTGCTTTAAAAGCTACACTCAAACCTTTGCTTAGGCTTTCAGAAGCAGCCTGAGCTGTTCTTACGTTTGCACGAACTGAAATAAGCATTCCAATATATCCAGCAACACCTGATAAAATAGCTCCAACCAAATAACCACCTACAACCCATAGGTCTCTAAAAAATAAGTACATTAAAACACAAATTACCGCCCCAACAATTGCTATGGTTGAGTACTGTCTATTTAAATAAGCTTGGGCACCTTCTTGAATGGCTAAAGATATTTCCTGCATTTTTTCATTGCCTGCATCACTTTTAAGAACAGAGTTTCCTGCCCAATAACCATAAATTAAAGAAAGAATTCCACTTAGAATAACGAGATTAATAATCATTATATTTTTTACTCCTAGAGTTGCTAAAATTTAGGTGAACATGCCAAAAAATTGTTAGATAAGCAATGTTTATTTTTTATTGAAAAATAAAGCTTTATTTGATGATAGTATTAGGATTATAGCACTAAAAACTGTCTAAAACTCCGTTAATTAACCTTGATTCTGTTCCAGTAAAAAAAATATGAGAAATATTTAAATATTCATTTATAACTACTTTTTTTGGAACTTTTGGCCCAAATTTCATTTCGTATACCGCTAGCTTTAAGATTGCATGAATTAAGTTATCAAGTTTATCAAGACTACGAGAGGTTGTTAAGCTGGTTCTAATCAATAAATCAATTTGGGTTGAGTTATCCATAAAGCCATTAAGAATTTTTTTTGCATAATTATAGTTTGGCTTTTTCTTTAACTCTTCAAGGCCAGGTTGATGCATAGCCTCTTCAAGAATTGTGTCAAAGGAGTTTTCATTGCTTAATTCATTAATTGAAATTTGATATAGCGCTTGAACTGCCAAAAGTCTTTGTAAAGATTTAGGGTCAGACATATTATCTATATATTATCTAAAACAGAGATAATTGCATCAACAGCCTCGGCAGCTCTATTTTTAGAGCCCTTTGTTCTAGCGATAGCTTGCTTTAAGTTATTGCAACTTAAAACAGCATTTCCAACAGGCTTTAAATTAGCAATGGAAATATTTAATAATGTATTAGTAATTGTGCTTGCAATAACTTCATTATGGCTAGTTTGACCTTTTACGATGCAGCCTAAGGCTAAAGCACCATCATATTTTTCTTTTTTTAATTTTATAGAAATTAAAGTTGGTATCTCCAACGATCCTTGAACACGAAAAATCTTATAGGAACAATTATTTTTTTTTAATTCTACTTCTGCAGAACTAATCATTTTAGAAGTAATCTCTTTATAAAAACTTGATGCAACTATAAGTATTTTATATTTTTTTTTAGACATTAATTTATTTTAAGTCCTTTAAAAACCTTGTTTCAACAATATTTATACCATAAGCATCAAGACCCATAAATTTCCAATCAGTATTTGTTAAAAGGATCATATCTTTAACACCTAATTCAGATAAAATTTGTGCTCCCATTCCAAAGATTCTCAATTCACTTTGCTTTTGCTCTTCTATTTCTTTTTGAGATTTGTCTTTTGCAGAGAGGTAACTATTAATTACTGAAGAGCTGCTATCTCTTACTAAAATTAAAACCCCTCTTCCTGCTTCGTTAATAAGATCGATAGTTTGTTTGAGGGATTTATTCCCACTTCCAAGCTCGCCAATTAAGTCATCAAAATAGCTTATTACGTGCACTCGAACCATTACTGGTTTACCGTCGTTGATAGTGCCTTTAGACATTACAATTTGTTCAGTTTGATCAAAAGAGTTACCAAATACCTTAATATCAAACTCTTTGCTGTCTTTTAAAGTTATTTTATCATCAAGTATTTTATTTACAAAAGTGTCGTGTTTTCTTCTATATGAAATTAAATCGACGATCTTACCAATCTTAATATTATGCTTTTCACTGAAATCAACTAAATCAGGAATTCTTGCCATAGTTCCATCATCGTTCATAATTTCACAAATAGTACCTGCTGGTTCAAAACCTGCTAAACGGGCTAAATCAACAGATGCCTCTGTATGACCAGCTCTAACCAAAACACCTCCATCTCTTGCAACAAGAGGAAACACGTGGCCCGGACTTGTAATATCATTTTGTCCTTTTAAAGGATCAATTGCACTTGCTATAGTTGTAGCGCGATCTTGAGCTGAAATACCAGTAGTAACACCTTCAACTGACTCAATTGAAATTGTGAACGCCGTTGCGTCTCTAGCTTGATTATTTTGAGCCATTAATGGTAAGTTTAGTTTTTTCACTCTATCTGCCGTTAAGGTCAAGCAGATTAAGCCTCTACCATGGGTTGCCATAAAATTGACAGCATCAGCATCAGCCTTTGCAGCTGGAATAATTAAGTCGCCTTCATTCTCACGGTCCTCATCATCAACCATGATAACCATTTTTCCGTTTTTAAGATCTTCAATAATTTCTTCAATTGAAGATGTGACATTTTTATTCATAAGTAATCAAATATTATTTTTTTGAATTCGTAACATATCTCGCCAACATATCAACTTCAATGTTTACTATGTCACTTACTCTAACTTTATTAAGGTTGGTGTGATTCCATGTATAATCAACAATATTAACAAAGAAACTGTCTTTTGTTGTCTTATTTACAGTTAATGAAACACCATTAATTGCAATAGAGCCTTTTTTGGTTACTAGTTTTTTAATATTTTTTGGTAAAGAAAATTCAAGTACATATGACTTTCCAGCTTTCTTTAAAAACTTTAATTTTGATACTGTATCAACATGACCAAATACAAAATGGCCACTTATTTCATCACCAACCTTAAGAGATTTTTCTAAATTTATTAAAGATCCAGTCTTTAATTGTTTAAAATTAGTACAACTAATAGTTTCTTTAGACACATCAAAGCTAAGCTCTAAATACTTTTTATTTTGCTTCATGGTGTGCACTGTTAAACAAACACCATTACAACAAACAGAACTTCCAATTTTTAAATTCTTTTTTAGAAATGTTGTATTAATAGTTAAATAATGATCACCTTGATCTACTATCTTATTTATTTTACCAACTTGCTCTACAATACCTGAAAACATAAGTTATTTTCTTTCGTAAACTTCAAGAGTATCTGTTTGGATTTGCATACTACTAATAAGTTTTAATTCTTTTACTGATTTCATTTTTGAAACACTTAAATTAGATACAGCATTTAATCCGTCTTTGCCAATTAATTTACTGGCTCTAAACCAATAAAGTATATCAACCAATTTTTTATTTATTAATTGTGTCAGTAGTTCCGCACCTCCTTCAACTAAAACTCTTTGTGCCCCTAATTCTGCCATAGACAATATAGCCTCATTAACATCTAAGACGCCATCTTTCAAAGTTATAGGCAGTAATACAACATTAAATTTATTAAATTTTTTTAGTTTTTTCTTATCAAGATTTTTTCTATGAAAAATATAAACTTGCCTTTTTTTTGATTTAAATATCTTTTGTTTAGTGGGTATCTCTAGATTTGAATCTAAAATAAAAATATTTGGTGAAAATAATTGCAAGCCATTAAGTCTACAACGCAAATCAGGATTATCTAATAAGATTGTATTCTTACCAACAAGCATAGCATCACATTTAAATCTCAAATAATGACCATGACTTCTAGATAAACTATTAGTAATCCATTTGCTTTCACTGCTAGCAGTTGCAATTTTGGAGTCTAGCGTTGAAGCAATTTTTGAAATTATTAATGGTCTTTTTTTTATCTTAGAATTAAAAAAAATATTATTTAGCTCATCAATATCTCTATTAAATATCATTTGTACTTTAATATTTAGTTTCTTTAGCTTTGCTATTCCTTTGCCATTTACTAAGGGATTTTTATCAATACTAGCTACATAAACTTTACTGATACCAGATTTTATGATGCTTTCTACGCATGGGTTTGTTTTTCCAAAATGACTGCAAGGTTCAAGAGAGCAATAAATTTCTGCACCCACAAGTGATGTCTTATCTCTAATTTGATTAATAGCATGTACTTCAGCATGAGGTCTGCCTGAAGGCTGAGTCCAACCTCGAGAAATTATATTATTATCTTTTACAATAACACAACCGACCGCAGGATTATTTGCTGTTGTTCCAATTGCCCTACTTGCCATTCTAAAGGCAAGATCCATGTAAAAATTCTGAAATGAGAGAATTATTTTCTACTCCTTATTATCGCTAATTACGCCAACAAATTCTTCGAAGTCTTTAGCTTCTCTAAAGTTTTTATAAACTGAAGCAAACCTTACATAAGCAACTGAGTCTAAGCTCTGAAGTCCTTCCATGACTATTTCACCAACAATCTCTGATGCTACTTCAGTTTCTCCCAAACTCTCAATTCTTCTTACTACACCACTAATCATTCTATCTACACGATCCGGGTCAACAGGTCTTTTTCTTAAGGCTACCTGAATTGATCTTTCTAATTTGTCTCTAGTAAATGGAACTTTTTTTCCATTTTTCTTGACGACCGTAAGTTCCCTTAGTTGTATTCTCTCAAATGTAGTAAATCTAGCTCCACAATCTAAGCAAAATCTTCTTCTTCTAATTGCAGAATTATCCTCAGTTGACCTTGAATCTTTTACTTGAGTATCTTCGTTACTACAAAATGGACATTTCATAAAATTACCTTATTAATTATAAATTGGGTATTTATCACAAAGCTGTTTAACTTGCACTCGAACATTTTCTTCTGCCTTATCATTATTTTCAGGACTATCTTGCAATCCTTTTAAAGTTTCTGCAATTAGATCTCCTACTTTTACAAAATCTTCATTATTAAATCCACGAGTTGTAGCTGCCGGAGTTCCAATCCTAATGCCTGAAGTTACTTTAGGTGGCTTGGGATCAAATGGAATGCTATTTTTGTTGCACGTTATGTTAGCTCTTTCTAGGCTAGCTTCAGCAACATCTCCAGTTAGTCCTTTTGGCGTTAAATCAACAAGCAATAAATGTGTGTCAGTACCTCCTGATGCTATGTTTAAGCCATGATTAACTAGTGTTTCTCCAAGTATTTTAGCATTAGAAATCACTTGCTGGATATAGGTCTTAAATTCTGGTTTTAATGCCTCACCAAAAGCAACTGCTTTTGCAGCAATTACATGCATTAATGGGCCTCCCTGTAATCCAGGGAAAACTGCTGAGTTAAATTTTTTTCCTAAATCTAGATTATTGGATAGTATCATTCCTCCTCTAGGACCTCTGATAGTCTTATGTGTAGTTGATGTTACAACATCGGCATATTCTAACGGATTTGGATATTCGCCAGCTGCAATTAAACCTGAATAATGAGCCATATCAACTAATAAATAAGCACCAACTAAGTCAGCTATCTCTCTAAATTTTTTAAAATCAATTTTTCTAGAGTAAGCACTTCCACCTGCAATAATAAGTTTTGGTTTATGTTCTTTGGCTAACGATTCAACTTGGTCGTAATCAATTAGTCCACTTTCATTAACTCCATATTGAATTGGATTAAACCATTTTCCTGATTGTGAAGGCTTTGCTCCATGAGTAAGGTGTCCACCAGCATCTAGGCTCATGCCAAGAATTGTATCATTGGGTTTAATTAAGGCTAAAAAAACTGCACCGTTAGCTTGTGCGCCTGAATGTGGCTGTACATTTGCATAATTGCATCCATACAATTCTTTTACCCTGCTTATCGCTATCTCTTCTGCTACATCAACATACTCACAGCCTCCATAATATCTTGAGCCAGGATAACCTTCTGCATATTTATTTGTATGAATTGAACCTTGAGCTTCTAATACTGCTTTTGAAACAATATTTTCAGATGCTATTAACTCAATTTGATTACGCTGCCTGTTTAACTCATTGCTAATTGAATCAGCAATATCTTTATCAATATCAATTAAATTACTTTTGAAAAAACTCATAAATATACCTTTTAAATTTTATTAATTCTTTTTAAATGTCTCTCACCTTCAAAATCTGTAGATAGAAATACGTCTACACATTTTAATGCTTCTGCTTCCTCAATAAACCGAGAGCCTAAACATAAGATGTTTGCATCATTATGTTCTCTAGTTACTTTTGCAACATCAGAATTATGACATATAGCCGCACGAACATCTTTATATCGATTGGCAGTCATTGCCATTCCTTGTCCACTACCACAAACTAGAATTCCCATAACTAGATCCTTATTACTAACTTCATCAGCGACTCTTTTAGCAAAATCTGGATAATCAACCGAATCTAAGTTGTTTGTTCCACAATCAATCAAATCCACATTCCTGCTAGAAAGATGTTCAACTATTATCTGCTTTAATTCAAAACCAGCATGGTCAGAACCAATAGCAATTTTTATATTTGTTACCATATACGTTGCTAGAATGATATTTCAATACTAAATATTGTAAATAAAAATGTTTAAGTTTCTAATTTAAACTTAAATACTTATTCCCTTTTTTGCCATCTCGTTTTTTAAAAGTTCAGGGCTGTCAGTCATTATTCCATCAATACCCATATCTAAAAGTTCACTTATCTCTTTTGGGTCATCAATAGTCCATGCATGGACTTTTTTATTAAACTTATGGGCATCTCTTATTAATTTAGCTGTAATTATTTTAAATCCATTTTTATAATAAGGTAGCTGTAAGCACGGTGTATTAATGCTGTTAATTCCAAAAAATCTTAAGAAATAAAAATTAATTACCTCATTTGTTCCCATGCTAGTGCACAATTTGTTATCAAAAGCATTTCTAATTTTATTTAGCTTTGTTGAATCAAATGATCCAACACAAAATCTATCTAAGTTACCAACAGATTTTAACTCACTTATAAGTAGTTCAGCTGATTTATCTGACTTTGGATCTATATTAAAATTTATATTTGGCCACGATGAAACAGTTTCTAAAAAAGTTGGAATTTTATGAACACCATTTATCTTATAGCTGCTTAACTCATCATAGTTAATTGATGAAATATCAATTTCTAAATTTAACATACGCTTTAAATCTGGATCATGAAAAATGACTAATTTATTATCTTTTGTAGCTCGAACATCAGTTTCAATGTATTTAAAACCTAAATTGATTGACTGTTCGAAGGCTTCCAATGTATTTTCTACAAAGTCATTTGCTCCACCTCGATGCGCAAATGCAGCAAAATTTGAATTTAAATAATTAAAGGCCATTAAGAAATATAATAGATTATGATTGAAAACCTTATAATTATTTTTTTAATAAATCTATTAGTTGTATCAATTTTATTTGGCGTATCTTTAGTCAATAAAAAAGCAGATATTATTGATATCTATTGGGGGCCATCATTCCTTTTAAGCTGCTTAACTCTTCTATTGATAAATAAAAATTCTTCTTTTCCCCATTTGATACTAGTTATTATAGTTGGCATATGGGCAATAAGACTTGGATCATATTTATATATAAGAAATATGGGACACCCAGAGGATATCAGATATTCTAAAATGAGATCTAAGTATGGCAATGTTGGATTATTTTTTATTAATTATTTAATCCAAGCTATTTTAATTGCAATTGTATCGCTTCCACTACAAAGCGTTCTCTCTACGAATAATTTAGAGTTGAATATTATATCTTGGCTAAGTGGAATCATAGCTTTAGCTGGTATAACTATTGAAGCATTGTCCGATAAGCAATTAAAAGCCTTTAAAAAAGATACTCTGAATAATGGTAAAGTAATGAGTTTGGGTTTATGGAACTATTCAAGACATCCAAATTATTTTGGCAATAGTCTTTTTTGGTGGGGAATATCAATTTACTCTTTAAGTCTTACTTTTGAGTTAATAGTATTAGTATCACCAATTATTATGACGTATTTTTTACTTAAAGTTTCAGGTGTATCTATGCTAGAAAGTCAAATTAAACATACTAAAGATGGCTATAAAGAATATATAGACACTACAAGTGCTTTTATTATATTACCAAAAAAGAAGAAATGACAGAATATTTACAAAATTTTCCAGCTAGTCGCCTAAGAAGAAATAGGCAATCTCAATGGATTAGAAATCTAGTTAGTGAAAACTCACTATCAGTTAACGATTTAATTTGGCCAGTGTTTATTTGTGATGGTAATAATATTAAAGAAGAAATTGCCTCAATGCCTGGAGTTTTCAAATATTCCATTGATCGACTCAATGAAGTAACTGATCAAGCAGTAGATAATAAAATAAATCTTATTGCACTTTTTCCTAATACACCAAATGATAAAAAAGATAAAAATGGAAGTGAGGCTTTAAATGAAGACAATTTAGTTTGTAAAGCTTTAAGAAAAATTAAAAATCAAACTTTAGATCTAGGCATAATGTGTGACGTTGCTTTAGATCCCTATACCTCACATGGTCATGACGGCTTACTGAGCGATACTAATCAAATCTTAAATGATGAATCTAATGAAGTTTTAGTAAAGCAATCTCTTCTTCTTGCAGATCATAAGGCAGATATTATTGCTCCATCTGATATGATGGATGGACGTATTGGACTAATAAGAAAAGCATTAGAAAACAGCAACTTTAAAGATACTCTTTTATTATCTTACGCTGCTAAGTATGCCTCTAGTTTTTATGGTCCATTTAGAGATGCAGTTGGTTCAGGAAATAATTTAAAATCTGATAAAAAAACTTATCAAATGGATTATACAAATTCAGATGAAGCTTTAAGAGAATCTGCTTTAGATATCTCTGAAGGAGCAGACATTATAATGGTTAAACCGGGAATTAGCTATCTTGACATTATTCAAAGATTAAAAAAAGAGTTTAACTTCCCTACCTTTGCCTATCAAGTATCTGGTGAATATGCCATGGTAAAAGCTGCAGGTGCTAATGGCTGGATAGATGAAGAAAAAATTATATTTGAGCAGTTAACTTCCTTTAAGCGGGCTGGTGCTGACGCTATTTTGACTTACTTTGCTCTAGATGTAGCAAAGAAAATTAATTTATTCAGTTAATCTTTTTACTAAACTTGATGTATCAAGTTTATTATGTCCCATCTTTTGTAACTCTAAATAATACTGATCAACAATTTTTGTAACATCTAAATTAATTCCAAAGTCTTTAGCTTGATCAAAAGCAATGCCTAAATCTTTTCTC
This sequence comes from uncultured Pelagibacteraceae bacterium, assembly GCA_905182145.1. Taxonomy (GTDB): domain Bacteria; phylum Pseudomonadota; class Alphaproteobacteria; order Pelagibacterales; family AG-422-B15; genus CACCCN01. The sequence continues at coordinate 67,913 of CAJJAN010000023.1, read as the reverse complement.
ATTAGATCAACAGCAAATCCAAAGTTAAATTTATCTTCTGACATTGTTTTTAAACGATTGTCAAGTTGCCAAGACTGTGCGGCTCCACCTGAAATTACATCCAAAACATCGTCTGCACTTAAATCAGTTTTTTTCATAAAATGAACTGCTTCAGCTAGTCCTTGAACTAATCCTGCAATACAGATTTGGTTTATAATTTTTGTTAGCTGTCCTGATCCAGACTGGCCCATGAATTTAATCTTTTTTCCATAAGCATGAAGTAATTCCTCTGAATCGTTATAGGTTTTTAACTTACCACCGATCATAATACTTAAAGCTCCGTTAATTGCTCCAGCTTCACCTCCTGAAATAGGAGCATCAAGAAATTTTATTCCAACTTTTTCGGCGTCTTCAGAAATTTTTTTTACTAATTTAGGTGAAACAGTCGAATGATCAATAAATATTGAGTCTCTATTGAGATTTTTAAAGCAACCGTTTTTAGAAGTAGTTATTTCTATTAAATCATTATCATTTCCAATACATGAAATAACAAAATCAAATCGTTCTTCAATTTCTGATAATTTTGAAATAAATTTACCATTATGCTCCTTAATCCACTTTTGCGATTTAGATACAGTTCTATTATAAACTGTCACTTCATTAATTTTACTAAGATGTCCTGCCATTGGGTAGCCCATAGTTCCCAATCCTATAAAAAGAATTTTATGCATTAAAAATATCAGTCATTCTTTGAAGTGCGCTTATTGTAACAAGGAGGGGCATCCTAAATAATCTCCCACCAGGAAAATTTTTATGCTTAATTTTTTCAAATGTTTCAAGTGCACCTTTTTCTCCTGAAAAAATAGAATTTGCAATAATTTTACCCGCAATCCCTGTAAGTGCAACTCCATGACCTGAAAATCCATGGGCATAAAAAATTCTAGAGCTTGTTTGGCCTATATCAGGAGTTCTATTTACAGTTATTCCCACATAACCTCCCCAAATATATTCTGCTTTTTCTTTAGATAACGATGGAAATACTTTAAGCATTCTTTGTTCTGTCCGTTTAGCAAGTTTTTCAGAGTGTTTAAGAGAATAGCTAACACCACCTCCAAAAATCATACGTTTATCTGAAGATAGCCGATAATAGTTTAAATCAAAATTTGTATCACATACACAATAGTCACTGGGGAGAATAGTTTTCTGCAAATCATTACTTATTGGCTTAGTTGCAATCATATAATTTATAATAGGCATTATCTTACTCTTAATGCCAGCATCAATCTCCTCTAAATATGCATTACAGCACAAAGCAATATTTTTAGCTTTAACGGAACCATTCGAAGTTAATACTTCAACATAATTTTTTTTCTCATTTATTTTAATTACTTTTGAATCTTCGTATATATTTACATTCATTGATAGTGCTGCATCGGCTAAACCAAGCGCATATTTTAATGGGTGTAAATGTCCACCATCTTTTTGCAAGTGACCGCCAAAATATCTATTTGATCCAACTGCCTCTGTGACTTCGTCTCTAGTGAGAATCCTTGTTGAATGATAATCTAATTTATTTTGATAATAATCTATTTCGCTTTCAAAATCTTTTACAGTTGAATGATTTGTAGCTACAGATAGGTTACCAGTTTTTTTATCGCATTGAATTTTGAATTCATCAATTCTTTGATCAATTAATTTCACTGCATCTAATGATACATTCCATAAATTCTTAACAGTTTCAAAGCCATATTTTTTTTCTAGATTTTGAACACCACTGGAAATATCTATTCCTATCTGACCTCCATTTCTACCAGAAGCCCCCCAAGCAATTTTATTTTGCTCAAGCAAGATCACTTTTAATCCTTTTTTAGACGCTTCAATAGCTGTGGATAGACCTGTAAATCCTCCTCCGATTATACATAAGTCGCATTCAAGGCTATCTAATAGAGATGGATGCTGAATAAGATTTCTATCTAAGCTGTCTATGTAATAACTATTTGGATAATCTTGCATAGCTAATTATAACTAATTTTTATTTATCTAGTAGTCTATTAAGTAAGTTTTTTGGTTGAATTTTTCCTGCTTGTGCTCTTTTACCAAGCCATGGTTTTAGATCATTAAATGGAATTGGCTTACGATTAGAGCTATTGAAAGTAATGCCTTTATTTTTTTCATAAGTAAACGCATAACATGTTTTTCCTACTTTAAACTTCTGAAGGGTTATACCTCTACCCTTTTGCATTTGTGGTATTTCTGATAATTTATAGGTTAAGAACTTTAATGATTTTTTATCTCCACTTATAACTCCTATAAAGTTACCAGAAGCGCTGTTACAAGAGATAGATTTATCACCTTGTTTTAAATTCATTATTTTTTTTCCTGATCGAGTTGAAGCAATTAAATCAGAAGTGTTAACAATAAATCCTTTGCCAGAAGTGCTAGCAATAAGATAATTTTCATTTTCGTTAAAAACAAATAATTCAACTACTTCTTCATTATCGGACTTATCAACTACAACACTAACTGGCTCGCCAAAACCACGCCCTGTTGTAATCTTAGAGCAATTCAGTGTATAGAATTTTCCTAGAGATGAAAATAATAGAAGCTTGTCATTATTTTTACATTGAATAATAAACTTTGATTTATCTCCGTCTTTATATTTAACATTATTATAATCATCCTGATGTCCTTTAATTGACTTAATCCAGCCGTTGTGTGAACAAATAATTGAAACTGGCTCCTTGCTATCAAATTCATCTATTGAATATTCGACAGTCTTATAATCGTTATTTATAATCGTTCTTCTTTTTCCTTCATAAGACGATTTATTATATTTATCTAAAATATTGTTGAATTCTTCATTAAGAATTGATGATTGTTTAATCTTAGATTTTAAAATCAAATTTAATTCTTTTCGATAATCTACTAATTCTTGATATTCTAATTTTATATCTTTTTCTTCTAGTTTTTTTAATTGTCTTAATCTCATCGCTAATACAGCTTCAACTTGTCTTTTGGTAAACTTAAATGTAGTGATCAGTTTTTTTTCAGGATCATTATCAGTTCTTATTATCTTTATAATTTTTTCTAAGTTTTTATATACAATAAGAAACCCTTTAAGAATTTCAATTCTATTTTCAGTTTGAGCTAAGCGATAATTTGTTCTTCTTTTTAATATCTCAAATCTATGACCTATAAATGAATTAAGAATTTCTTTGAGATTAAAAAGTTTTGGTTCAAATTTTGCATTTATAGCATTCATATTGATAGAAAACCTAGTTTCTAAATCTGAGACTTTGCAAATATCCTCAATGATTACGTTTGCCTTTATATTTCTAGTTTTTGGAAGTAAGACAATTCTAATATCTTCAGCTGATTCATCTTGAATTGTTTCAAGGTAATTAATCTTTTTATTATCAATAAGTTCTGAAATTTTTTCTATTATTCTTGATTTATTAACCTGATAAGGAATTTCTGTAATAACTATCTGATATTGGCCTCGCCCAAGGCTCTCTTCATGCCATTTGGCTCTTAGCCTTAAAGAGCCTTTCCCTTTTGAATACGCTTCTTTAATTAGAGAATTGCTGTCAATAATTTCACCACCAGTTGGGAAATCAGGCCCAGGAATAATAGTCATTAATTGAGAAACTGTTGTATTTGGATTCTTTAAAAGCTTAATCAAGGCCTTAGAGATTTCACCTATATTATGTGGTGGAATATTTGTTGCCATACCAACTGCTATACCTGATGAGCCGTTAGCTAAAAGATTTGGAAATGCGCAGGGTAAAACCATTGGCTCACTCTCTGTACCATCATAAGTTTTAATAAAGTCTACAGTTTCTTCGGCAATATCTTGTAACATCAATTCAGATATTGATGTTAATTTTGCTTCGGTGTAACGCATTGCTGCTGCATTATCACCATCAATATTTCCAAAATTCCCTTGTCCATTTATCAATAGATATCGAGTAGAAAATTCTTGTGCTAATCTTACCAAGGCGTCATAAACTGATTGATCTCCATGGGGATGGTACTTACCTATTACATCACCTACAATTCTAGCTGATTTTTTAAAACCGGTTCCTGAGCCTAGTCTCAACTGAGACATGGCATATAGTAATCTTCGATGAACAGGCTTAAGTCCATCTCTTACATCTGGGAGTGCCCTATGTGTAATAGTTGATAAAGCGTAGGCCAAATATCTTTCTTCTAAGGCTTGTGTAAATTGTATTTTTTTTTCTCTCATAATGACTTAACTTCCAAACATATCTTTAAGGCGATTCCTTGATTCAGGGAAATTAAGATTATTTGGAGAAAAGAACCATTTCTTTAAAAAAAACTCACTGAGAATTAAACCATCAATAATATCTTCTTTAGAAATAGAAGTTTTTTGATCAATTAGAAAACTAGGAAGTTTTAGCAATTTATTCTTGTATTCGCCTGCGCCAGCTTTAGTTACTGCAGAACCAGTTGAAGGAGAGACGTAAACTAAATTATCTTTTTCACTAGTAACTGCACATCTTGATAGGTCTAACCCATAACCAATTTCAGTTAGCAAGTTTAATTCCCAGATTATATAATCTTTGATCCAATCCTTATTAGTTGAGGTTAGTATCTGTATTAAGAATTTAAGTCCTGTATATATAGCTTCATTTGGTTGCTTTTCTGCAAGAGTGTTTGTAATTAAACTACAGGCAGCAGTCAAAGCACATAGTTTCTCTCGTTCATTTAATATTAACGAAGACCATGACTTAATTCCTTCAACAGAATAATTACCTAAGTGCGTTTCTAGCCTGCCCGACCAATGAGCGGTAATTTCGTTTCCAGGTTCAATTATAGATCTAATATTTTTTGAATGAACACCCCTTATAAGCCCTTTATGTTTACCATGTTCACGAGTTAATACTTCTAAGATATATGATTTTTCGTTGTGTGGCTTTAGACTTAAAACGAAACCTTCACTTGACCATCTCACGATTTATTTACACTTGTTAACTTTACAAACAAAAATAAATTTACTTTTTTATTCATAAACTTTGAAATTTCTTTTCTAGATGACTCACCTATAGATTTTAAATTGCTGCCTTTGTTCCCAACTAAAATATATTTATGTGATTTTTTGTTAATATGTATAGTTTGATGAATAGTAATTGCACTTTTAGAATTTGAAACTTTATCAGTTGTAATTTTGCATTCATATGGAATCTCTTTATGAGTTCTATCATAAAGCTTCTCTCTTGTTACCTCAGTATAATAAACATCTTTTTTAACAAAAAGAGTTTTTTTGTTAGAAAATTGTTTTTCACCTTTTGGTAGGTAGTTTTTTATTATATCTAACATTTCTTGAACACCATCACCTATAAGTGCTGAAATAGGAAAAATTTCTTCAAATAAATTCATATCACCTAAAGCTTTAATCTTTTCTAGTACTGTTTCTCGGCTAACTTTATCAATCTTGTTTAATACTAAGAAAATCTTACTTGATTGATTGGACTCATTTAAAGTTTTGATTATCTTATCAATTTCACTATTCTTAGTTGAACCTGAATCAACCACAACTAAAACTAAGTTAGCCTCATCAATTGCTGAAAAAGCTGTATTAGTCATTTTGTTGCTAATTTTTGTTTTAGCTGAATAAATACCTGGTGTATCTTGAAGAATAAATTCAGTTTCTGAAATATTTTTTACTGCTTTTTGATTAAAAGTAGTTGATTGTTTCTTTCTAGACACCATCGAAACTCTTTTGCCAACAATTTGATTAACTAAAGTAGATTTACCTGAGTTTGTTGCTCCTAAAAGTAAGATTGTTCCACTTTTCATAATAATTAAATCTCTAATTCATTCAGTTTAATAAATTCAATCGCAGCTTTTTTTTCAGCATCTTTAATGTTACCTGATGTAGCCATAGCTTCTTTGTAATTATCAAACTTTACATTTACCTTAAAAGTAGGAGAATGAGCGGGCCCTTCCTGCTTAATCAAATTATATTCTGGCAATCTTTTGTATCTTTTTAAGCTCCATTCTTGAAGTGCAGATTTTGGGTCTTTGAAGTCTAAATCAATCGAGTTGAAGTACTTAGTCCAATTATCAATTATGAAGTTTTTAGCTGCAGTAAAGCCACCATCTAGATAGATAGAAGCTATCAAGGCCTCACACGCATCGGCTAATATACCTAACTTATTCTTTCCTTCTGAAGCAATTTCAGTTTTTCCTAAAATTAAAAAATCTCCTAAATTAATTCCTAGTGCTACTTCTGCACATATATCCTTATTTACTAAAGTACTAAATACTTTATCTAAATTACCTTCAGATATTTGATCATAGTTTTTAAGTAATGTTTCAGAAATTACTAATCCCAATACACGGTCACCTAAAAATTCATACTGTTCATTGTGCATAGACATCATTGTACTTTTGTGTGTAAGTGCCCTTTTTAAAATATCTTTATCTTTAAAGGTATATGAGATGTGTTTCTCTAAAAGTTCAATTTCCATGATCAATTAATAATTTTGAATATTCTATTAAGCTGGATATCAAAAGGCCATCTCCAAAATTCTAAAATTGTAGAACCACCTTCAGTTGCAAAAAATATTATCTGAGCTTTTCCAACCAAGTTGTCTTTTGGTACTGAGCCTATAAATCTACTATCTTTTGAATTATCTCTATTATCTCCCATAAAAAAATATTCATCTTTAGGGACATTAAATACTTTAGTATTGTCAGCTCTAGTATTACCCATATCGAAAGTTTCAAATGATCTTCCATTGGGAAAAAATTCTCTATAAACAGAAGCAGTTAGCACTTGGCCACTATTAATAATTTTAGTCTCCTCTCTTATCTTTTCTCTTTTTATAGGTGTGTCATTAATATGAAGTATTCCATCAATCATTTGAATTTTATCTCCAGGTAATCCGACTAACCTCTTTATGTAATCTATTCTTAAATTTTCTGGTGTCTTAAATACTATTGTGTCTCCACGCTTAGGTTCTGAGAAGAAAATTCTATCTGATATCAAGGACAGACTAAAAGGAAGTGAATGCTTACTGTAACCGTATGTAAATTTTGATACAAATATTCTATCTCCAACTAAAAGAGATGGTTCCATTGATGAAGAGGGTATAAAAAATGCTTGGAAGAAAAAAGTTCTAATTACAACGGCTATTAATACTGCATAAAATAGTGACAATACATTTGACTTTATCCATTCAAAAGATGTTGATTGATTCATAGTTGTTTAATTACTTTCAATAATTACAATAGCTTGAGCATAAGGGTACTCATCAGTAATAGTAAGGTTTATAAGTGCCTCTTTTTTAGCTGGAGTCAAATAAGCTAAGTAATCTTTTGCACCGTTATGAAAAATTATTGTAGGTTGACCGGAAGGTAAATTACTAACCTCTAAATCTTTCCAAAAAACACCTTTGCGAAAGCCAGTACCAAGCGCTTTGGATGCAGCTTCTTTAGCTGCGTATCTTTTTGCATAACAATTAGCTGATAACTTTCTAGCTTCACATTTTTTAATCTCATTTTGTGTAAATATTCTTTTCTTAAATCGATTACCAAAACGATTAATAGTTTTTTCTATTCTTCTAATATCTAGAATATCAGTACCAATACCAATCATTTATTAACTTTCTAAAATTAAAGATTTCATTTTTTTAATAGTTTTTTCTAAACCCATAAAAATTGACTCACCGATTATAAAGTGTCCAATATTAAACTCTTTTACAGATTGAATCTTTGCTAAAGGCTTTATTGAATTGAAAGTAATACCATGTCCCGCATGAACCTCCAAACCAATACTTTCTGAATATTTTGATATAGCCATAATTTTATTCAATTCTGAATCTGCAATAGTGCTACCGGTTTCAATAAGTTGACAATATTTTCCAGTGTGTATTTCTACAATATCAGCACCTATTTCCATACAATTATCAATTTGTATTTTATCAGCATCGACAAACAATGATACTCTTGAACCATTGTCTTTTAACTGAGAAGTATAATCTTTTAAGGTTTTAAAATTTTTAACTGTATCTATACCCCCTTCAGTTGTAACTTCTGCTCTTTTCTCAGGAACTATGCAACATGCATTAGGTTTATGCTTTAATGCTATTAAAAGCATTTCTTCTGTTGCAGCCATTTCTAAGTTCAATGGAATCTGTAGGTTATCAACCAAATCTTCTATGTCTTTATCAACTATATGTCTTCTATCCTCTCTAAGATGTGCAGTAATACCGTCTGCACCATAAAGCTCTGCGTCTAAAGCTGCCCTTAATGGGCTAGGATAGCCTTCACCCCTTGCATTTCTAACAGTTGCAACATGATCTATATTAACTCCAAGTCTTGCATTAGACATATGACTATATATCTCTACTGCCTGGTTTAATTGGTCTAATTAATTTTAATTCATCTGGAAGTGAATCTTCATCATAAATTGGGATATCTAGCCTATGAATAGAGATTGGATCTTTAATTACACTTTCATTATTAGTTCTGTCTATCAAACAAACAGTTGCCAATAGGTTGACACCAATTTTATTTAATTCAATGATGCATTCATTCGCAGATTTACCAGTAGTAATAACATCCTCAACTAAGACAACTTTAGCATTAGGTTCAATCTCAAACCCTCTTCTTAATTCAAATGTACCGTTTACTCTTTCATAGAAAACAGATTTAGTTTTTAGCTGCCTGGCAAGTTCGTAGCCAACTAAAACTCCACCCATAGCTGGAGCAACAATATAATCTATATCTAACTTAATTTCATTTATAACTTTGATAGCTAGTTCATTGCAGATTTTCTCAGCTATTTCAGGGTATATAAATAATTTTGCACATTGACAATAAATAGCGGATCTCTTGCCAGAAGAAAGTATGAAATGACCATGTTGTATGGCACCTGTTTTTTCTAATATGTCTACTATTTCTTCTTTTTTCATAATCTAATTAATAAATAATCTTTTTACCATGCTAACTCTATCTAGTTCTTTCAAATTTTTGATAATAACATTTAAATGATCAAGACTTTTTAAATTCATTTCAAATATCATATCAAAAAAATCATTACTTTTCTCTGAAATATTTAAATTAATAATATTCCCACCATGTTTGCCAATATGAGTAGCAAGCATTCCTAATGAACCTGGCTCATTAACCACCGATACCTTTATTCGCGAAGTAAATAATTGTTCCTCACTAATATCTTTCCAGGTAGCTGCAAGCCAAAGATCTTCTGAAAAATCTTCATTTAACTTTTTGCAATTTGAATTATGTATAATCACACCAATATCAATTTCTGAAACACCGATTATTCTCTCATCAGGCAATGGCAAGCAGCATTCAGCAAAATGTACTGCTAACCCAGGCTGTAAGCCTTTAATTTCCAATGGAAGAATTTGATTAGGATTTTTTCGGTATCTAGTAAAAAAAGATAATCTTTTTCTTGGCTTAAATTTTATTATTTCTTTATTTTTTATATGACCTCTTCCAATAGATATCATTAAATCATTAAAAGATTTTTTCTTGAATTTAACCATCATTTCATTGGCAACATTTTCCGGTATCTCTTTTGAAAAACCAAGTGAGTTTAATAATATTCTTTTTCCTAAATCTACAAAGTCACTGTTTTCTTGTTTTTTAAAGTATCGTTTTATAGAAGTTTGAGCTTTTGCAGTGGTTGCAATATTTTCCCATACCTCTGATGGTTCTTGCCCTTTTGAAGTTAAAATTTCTACTTCATCTCCATTTTGAAGCTTTGCAAATAATGGCTGGGACTTTCCATTAACTTTACATCCTATGCACATATTACCTATCTCAGAGTGAAGAGCGTAGGCAAAATCAATTGGATTAGAGTTAATTGGTAAGTGAATAAGATCTCCTTTCGGAGTAAAACAAAACACCTGCTGTTGAAACATCTCTAATTTTGTAGCCTCTAATAATTCTTCTGAAGTAGCGCCAGAGTCCAATATATCAACTAGGTCTCTTAACCATGTTACATTAATTGGATCAGAAGATGAATCATCTACTAAGTTGTAGTTATCTTTGTATTGCCAATGTGCAGCAATACCACTATCTGCAATTTCACTCATATCTTTAGTTCTAATTTGAAGCTCCACTCTTTGTCTTTGAGGTCCTACAATTGTTGTATGTAGAGAACTATAGTTGTTGATTTTTGGTGTTGAAATATAGTCTTTAAATGATCCAGGTACTACTGACCACTTAGAATGAATTATTCCCAAGGCCTTGTAGCAATCATTTTTATTATCAGTAATAATTCTGTATGCAAATATGTCTGATAATTGCCTAAAAGCAATTTCCTTACGCTGCATCTTATTCCAAATTGAATAAATTTTTTTTTCTCTACCTATTACTTCGCACAATATACTCTCTTCTTTTAATAAGTTAACTATTTGAATATTAATTTTTTCAGTAAGATTACTGCTGCTATTTTTTAAATAATCAACTCTATTCTTTATAGATGTATAGGCAGCTGCATTTAAAATTTGAAAAGATAGGTCTTCAAGCTCATCTCTAAAAGATTGCATGCCCAGTCTACCAGCTAAAGGTGCATAGATTTCCATTGTTTCTAAAGCTATTCTCTTTCTTTTTTCTTCATTTGGCACATAGCTTATAGTTCTCATATTATGCAATCTATCAGCCAGTTTCACCAATAGAACTCTGATATCTTTTGATACCGCCAATATTAACTTTCTAAAATTTTCAGCTTGATTTTTGACATCTGAATGAGTTTTCATTTTTGAAATCTTGGTTACACCGTCAACTAAGCTTGCAATTTCGTTACCAAATATTTTTTTTAATTCTTCCATTGATGCTGGAGTATCTTCAACTGTGTCATGGAGTAAACCAGTGATAATTGTTGCTGTATCTAATTTTAAATTAGTTAGTATTTCAGCAACTTTAACTGGATGGGATATATATGGATCTCCAGAATATCTTTTTTGAGATTTATGTGCTTCAAGAGCAAAGAAATAGGCTTTCTCTATTAAAGATTGATTTGCATCACTATCTTTAGACTTAATGTTTTTTATAAAGTCTGGTTGCTGCATAAGATACTTTTAACCATGATTTTGAGTATAAAGAAATACCTAAAAATGTCTCAAATATCACAAATTATTTCTATATATCCTTACTTTTTCTCTAGATTTTGAAGTAGATATTATTTTTTGGATACTTGTTTCTAATATTGGGTGTTTCCACTGAGGGCATATATCCATCAATGGTCTTAATACAAACATTCTTTCATGCATTTTTTTATGTGGAATAGTAATATGATATTTATTTTCTTTATTGTTAAAGATTGTATTTTGGTTAGTTAAAAGTATATCTAGGTCACATGGCCTAGATGTGTTTGGCTTATAAGCATTTCTACCCATTTCATTTTCAATTTTTTATAGAGATAACAAAAGATTAAGTGGCTGTAGTTGAGTTGATATTATTATGGCTGCATTTAAAAACCAATTATTACCTTTCATGCCTACAGGTTGAGTTATATATATTCTTGAAGTTTTTAAGACTTGGATATTTTTTTTTCTTATACAGCTTATAGCTTTTTTTAACGTCTGATATTGATTTCCATATCTAGAGTTTAAATTTGATCCTAATCCAATAGCGTAAATCATTTATATTTTTTCTTTTCTCTTTCCCAAGATCTTTTTTTACTTACCTCTCTCTTATCATGATCTTTTTTTCCTTTGGCTAACGCAATTTCAATTTTAGCAAATCCCTTCTTGTTAAAAAAAATTTTTGTTGGAACTAATGTTAAAGACTCTTTGTTCAGCTTTCCAATAATTTTCCTTATTTCTCTTTTATTAAGCAAAAGCTTTCTTGGCCTTGTTTCTTCATGATTCATATAAGAAGAGTTAGTGTATTTTGAGAAATGAGAATTAATTAAAAATAACTCACTACCTTCTTCTCTAGCATAAGACTCTGTAATGTTAACTCTACCTAAGCGAAGAGATTTGACCTCGCTGCCTCTTAGCTCTATTCCTGACTCGAACAGTTCTAAAAATAAGTAGTTATAACGAGCTTTTTTATTTTGGGCTACGATTGTCAATTTTATTTAATTAGTGAGGCGTGTCGTAAAGCATTATCAATAATTTTTTTTGTATCATTATTAATTTTAGTTACAGGCAACCTTACTTCCTCTGAACATAAATCTAGCTTAGATGCGGCATATTTTACTGGTCCAGGGCTAGACTCTAAAAATAAAGCTCTATGTAATGGCATCAATTTGTCATTAATTAGTGATGCTTCATAAAAATTTTTATCCATACACAAACTATGAAAATCAGAACATAGTTTTGGAGCAATATTTGAAGTTACTGAAATAGCTCCATGCCCACCATAAGTCATAAATGCCAATGTTGTAGAATCATCTCCACTTAACATATTATATTCATTACCTACTTCACTTCTTGTAAAATATACTCTTGGAATATCTCCAGTTGCGTCTTTAACACCAACAATATTTTTAACCTCAAATAATTTACTCATAGTCTCATTGCTCATATCTACGATTGATCTTCCTGGAATATTATAAATAACAATAGGAATATCTACACTGTTGGCTATTTTAGTAAAATGTTGCAAAAGGCCTTCTTGTGATGGCTTATTATAATAAGGTGTAACAACTAGTGCAGCATCAGCACCTGCTTTCTCTGCATGCTTAGTTAAATAAATAGCTTCTTCTGTAGAATTAGAACCTGTACCTGCAATAACAGGTGCTTTTTTATTTGCTTGCTCAATACAAACTTCAACTATTCTTATGTGCTCTTCGTGACTTAGTGTTGGAGACTCGCCAGTAGTACCCGTGGGAACCAAACCATGTGTTCCTGACTTTAGCTGAAAATCAATTAATGAGCGAAAAGAAGTTTCATCAAATTTGCCATCTTTAAATGGGGTAATTAATGCTGTAAAAGAACCTTTAAACATATATATTATACTCTATCATTTTTAATTATTTAAAAAATATAAATCATAAATATACTCTCAAAACCATTAATTTATTCATTTTGTGAAACAATCTATAACTATATTACTATCTTTTATTATTTTAGGTACTTTTAAGGCTTCAGCTATAGAAAATAGCATTGAATTAATAGATTCAAATACAAGTACTCAAAAGATACTAGTATTAAATTTTCCCTCAAAAAAACCAAGTAAGCCATTTCTTTTATCTCCAGTTAAGAAACCCAAAGCGCCCATATCATCAAACACTTTGTCAAATAAAGAATTTGATATTTTAGACTTAGCTTTCAAACAATCAAAGAAATGGAAATGGGAAAGAGTTTCAAATATCAAAAAAAACTTAAAGGATGAAGATGCTTTAAATTTAATTGATTGGGTAAGATATTATAATGGTGCATCTGATTTAACATTTACTGATTATGTAAATTATATAATAAAAAATAATAATTGGCCTGAAATAGACAACATAAAATTAAAGGCAGAGTCAAAGATTAGATTTTCAGACTCAGCATCTGATATTATCAACTTCTTTAAGGAAAATGATGTACAGAGTGGTATAGGAAAAATCTATCTAGGTAATGCATATGTTTCAATTGGAAAAAAAGATAAAGGAATTAAATTAATTAGAGAGGGCTATATAGAAGGCTCTTTTGGAAAAACTGAGCAAAAGCAGATAGTAATAAAGTTTAAATCTTTTCTAGATATTGAACATCATAAAAAAAGAATATCAAACTTACTTTGGAATAAACAATATCGTACAGCACAAAGACTAATTAAGTATGTTGATAAGGATTATCAGAAACTTTATGAAGCTAGAATTGGTCTCATATCATTCTCAGGTGGAGTAGATCAATTAATTGCCAATGTTCCTAATCAATTGAGAAATGATTCAGGACTAGTACACGATAGAATTAATTGGCGAATAAAAAAGAAGAAATTTTCTTCTGCATTAAGCTTGTTACAAGAAATAAACAAAAATAGTTCAGCGGAACTAGAAAGGCCAGATAAGTTCTGGAAGCTTAAAAACTACTCAATAAGAAAACTAATTGATGAACATCGCTATGATGAGGCTTATCGACTTTCAATTAACCATGGTCTAAAAAGCAATGCTGATATTGCAGCTGCTGAGTGGCTTGCAGGATGGTTGAGTTTTTCATTTTTAAATGATCCTGCAACTGCCTCACTTCATTTTAGGAATATCTACGATATTTCCTCAAGACCAATATCCAAAGCAAGAGGCTCATTTTGGTTGGCGCGATCTTACAAAGAATTAAATAAAAATGAGATGGCTCAAGAATGGTTTTTAGAGTCATCTAAATATAACTTTACGTTCTACGGCCAGCTTGCAAATCAATATTTAGGAGAACAAAGTCAATTTATTGTAAATAGCTACCCTGAAACAATAGATGTAAATAATCCAAATTCAGAAATGATTGAAGTTTATCGAGCGATATATCTTTTAGATGAACTAGAAGAATTTAAGATTATGAAAAAATTTATATGGAGTATAGCAAGGTCTGATAATACTGAGGAAAGATTAAGAATTGCTAAGTTGGCAAAAAAATTAAGTCGAAACGACTTTGCTGTTCAAGCTGGTAAATTTATATATTACGATACACTATTATTAGCGCCAGAAAGTTTTCCTTCAGTTCAAAAGCCAAAATTTGGTAAAATTATATTTCCTTCGCAGCCATTTATTCACTCTGTAATAAGGCAAGAAAGTCAGTTTGATCCAAAAGCTGGAAGTTACGCTGGAGCCAAAGGCTTGATGCAACTTATGCCCTACACAGCTAAGAAACTATCTAAAGGTTTAAACTTAAAATATTCAAAATCACGATTAACGAGTGACCCTGAGTATAATGTAATATTAGGAAGTGCTTACCTTGATGAGCTTTTATCAAAATATGATGGCTCTTATATACTAACTCTTGCTGCATATAATGCTGGTTCCTCAAGAGTAACAAGATGGATAGCAAGATATGGCGATCCAAGAACTAATGATATTGATCCAGTAGATTGGATAGAACTAATACCATTTAAAGAAACAAGAAATTATGTTCAGAGGGTAATGGAAAATTTACAAGTTTATGAATTTATTGAAAATAATTATCTACCAAATAGTTATACTCTATCTTACAATCTGACAGTAGGCAAAAAAGATAGAAGCAAGATTGTAGTCCCAATTCTAAAACCTTAGGTGGCGGAGTGAGAGGGATTCGAACCCTCGTAACGGGTATAAGCCCGTTAAATTCCTTAGCAGGGAACCGGTTTCAGCCACTCACCCATCACTCCACGTATAGTACTAATTAGTCTTTTTATCTCTAATTATCTAGTTTTTTCTTTACTATTTGATTCAAAAGCCCTGGATTTGCTTTACCTTTAGTTGCTTTCATTACTTCCCCAATAAAAAATCCAAGAAGTTTTGTTTTTCCTTCTTTATATTTTTGAACATTATCTGGATTTTCAATTAATACCTGATCTATAAACTTCTCAATTTCAGTTGTATCACTTATTTGAACAAGACCTTTGTCATTGATAATTTCTTTAACTGATTTACTAGATTCACACATTTCCTCAAAAACTTCTTTAGCTGCACGGTTTGATATTATCCCATTTTCAATTTCATCAATTAAATCTCCAAGTTGATCAGAATTAACGGGAGATTTTTCAATAGTTAAATTTAATTTATTTAAAATTGCAAACAACTCACTTGCAACCCAAGATACAGCAAGTTTAACATTTCTATTTTTAGCTACTTTTTCAAAATATTCACTAGTTAGTCTATCTGAAGTTAATACTTCAGCATCATAATCAGAGATTTTATACTGCTCAACAAATCTAGCTTTCTTTTCATCAGGTAATTCAGGTAAATCTTTTTTTAAATCATCGATCCAACTCTGGTTAAGTTTTAAGGGCAATAAATCGGGGTCAGGAAAATATCTGTAATCATGTGCATCTTCTTTTGATCGCATTGATCTAGTTTTGTCTAAAGTTACATCATATAGGCGTGTTTCTTGTTTTATTTTATCACCACCTTCAATTACTTTAATTTGCCTATCAACTTCAAAATTAATTGCTGCATTAATATGTTTAAATGAATTTAAATTTTTTATTTCACATCTTGTTCCCAGTTCATCTCCCTCTTTTCTTACAGATATATTAACATCTGCTCTCAATGAACCCTGCTCCATATTTCCATCACAGGTATCTAAATATCTTAATATTGTTCTCACTTTTTTAACATAAGCTACTGCTTCTTCAGGCGAAGCCATGTCTGGTTTAGAAACAATTTCCATTAATGCTATTCCCGATCTATTTAGATCAACAAAAGTTAAATTAGGGTCTTGGTCATGTAAACTTTTACCCGCATCTTGTTCTAAATGAAGTCTTTCAATACCAATAACTTTTTTTTCATCACCAAGATCTATTTCGATTGAACCTTCGCCGACAATTGGATCTTTAAATTGAGAAATTTGATACCCTTGAGGAAGATCTTGATAAAAATAATTTTTACGATCAAAAATTGACTTACTATTTATTTTTGCATTTAGCCCTAATCCGGACTTTACTGCTTGTTCAATACAAAATTTATTAATGACAGGCAACATTCCTGGCATAGCTGCATCTACTAAACTTACCTGAGTATTTGGAGCAGATCCAAAGCCAGTAGATGAACTTGAAAAAAGCTTTGATTTTGAATTAACTTGAGCATGTATTTCAATACCAATTACTGTTTGCCAATTATTACTCATGAACTATTTCCACCATTGAGTTGGTCGGTTATTAAAATTAATCGTATCTTGCAGATTTTTAGAAATATTTAAAAGCATTTGCTCTTGAAAAGAATTAGTAATTAACTGCATGCCTATCGGTAAACCAGAATTATCAAGTCCAAACGGAATAGAAATAGCTGGTAAGCCAGCTAAATTAGCTGGAACAGTAAAGATATCATTTAAATAGTTTTGAACTGGATCTGTTTCTTCTCTATTTATAGGGAAAGCTGTATTTGGTGTTGCGGGAGTGAATAATGCATCAACGTTTTTAAAAACATTATCAAAATCATTTTTTATTATAGATCTAATCTTTTGTGCCTTTATATAATATGCATCATAATATCCTGACGAAAGAACATAAGTTCCAATCATAATACGTCTTTTAACTTCATCTCCAAAACCCTCTGATCTAGTAGACTCATACATTTCAGTGAGACTTTTTTCTTTAACTCTTAATCCGTACTTAACTCCATCGTATCTTGATAAATTTGATGAAGCTTCAGCTGGTGCAATAATATAATATGCAGGAAGTGCTGTTTTTGTGGACGGTAGGCTTACCTCAGTTAATTCAGCTCCATTTTCAGTAAGTATTTTTTTACCTTCGTTCCAAAATTTTTGAATTTCTTCTGGCAAGTCATCGCTCATATATTCTTTTGGAACACCTATCTTTAACCCTTTTACAGAGCTATCAAGATTAGAATAAAAATTTTCATTTGATCTTATAGAGCTTGTTGAGTCTTTATTATCATGGCCAGAAATTGTTTGAAGTAGTATTGCGGCATCTTCAACTGTTTTAGCTATTGGTCCAGCTTGATCTAATGAAGATGCAAACGCAACTGTGCCCCATCTTGAAACTCTACCATAGGTAGGTTTAAGCCCAACTAATCCTGTGAATGATGCTGGCTGTCGGATTGAACCACCTGTGTCAGTACCAAGAGATGCAACACATAAATCTGCTGCAACTGAAGCAGCTGATCCACCAGACGATCCACCTGGAACCAGTTCATCTTCATTATCAATAGATTTCCATGGGTTTATAACAGGTCCATAAAAGCTTGTTTTATTAGTTGATCCCATTGCAAATTCATCACAATTAAGTTTACCAAGAACTACAGCTCCTTGATCTTTACAGTTAGCAGTAACCGTAGACTCGTAAGTAGGTGTAAAATTTGATAATATCTTACTTGATGCCGTAGTAAGAATATCGTTTGTGCAAAATAAATCCTTATATGCAAGTGGAACCCCATCAAGAAATCCAATTTTTTTATTTTTGGATATTCTCTCATCAGTCTCTTTAGCCGCCTCTATAGCTTTATCTTCTGATACAGTAATAAAACAATTTAGTTTTTTGGCTGTATTAATTTTCTTAAGATAGATATCAGTTATTTCTAATGCCGAGGCTTGCTTATCATTAAGAAGTTTTGATGTTTGCTCGATGGTTAAATTTTCTATCATTATTATTCTATAACTTTTGGTACCACAAAAAAACCTAGCTCAGATTCAGGCACATTTTTTAGTAGATCTTCATTAGATAATTTATTCTCAGCAACGTCCTCTCTTAATATTAGGTCTTGATCAAGTGAGTTTGAAGTTGGATCAATCTTCTCAGTGTTGATTTCTTTAAGTTGGTCGATAAAAGAGACAATAGAGGTTAAATCTTTTTCTAAACTGTTCAATTGCTCGGCATTTAGTGACAAGCGAGCAAGTTTTGCTAGTTTAAGTGTGCTATTTTTATCAAATTCCATTGTGATACTTAGATTATCTAGTTAATAACATAACTATTTATGATATATACTTGTAAAAGATGGGCAATGAAACAAAAAAAATTCAAGATTTAAGGGAATTTAAAGATATTCTAATAAATAAACAACGCTTAATGGGACTAGATTTAGGATCTAAAAGAATAGGTATATCTGTTTCTGATCCAGAATTAAAAATTGCTTTATCTATTAAAACTATTGAGAGAACCAAGATAGGCATTTTAATTGAGGAACTAACTGAAGTTATTAGTAAATTTCAAATAGGCGGATTAATTTTTGGAATGCCTTTAAATATGGATGGGTCAGAAGGTAAAAGCGCACAGTCTGCAACAGATACAGCATTACTTATTTCTGAAAATTTAAATATGCCATATGGTTTTTGGGATGAAAGACTATCTAGCGCTGCAGTTGAAAGGCTTTATGAAAAACCAAAAAAAAGTCGTAAAAAAAAGATAATAAACAAAAAAGAAATTGATAACTTGGCAGCAGCATTTATTCTAGAGGGAGCGCTTCAATATATAAGTAACAACACAGATGATTGAAATAAATAAAATCCCCAAACTTTCTATTAAGAATCTTCAGTCAATTAAAGATTTGTCAGTGCAAGATATTAATTCAATAATTAACACTGCAAAATTATTTAAATATAATAATAAAGAAAAAGATAAAGCTGTTCCTATTCTAAATGGGAGAACAATTATTAACTTATTTTTTGAACCCTCCACTAGAACCCTTATATCTTTTGAAATTGCCGCTAAAAGACTTGGCGCTGACATAATAAATATGAATTTAGAAGGTTCATCTTTAAGAAAAGGTGAAACCATAAGTGACACTGCAGATACACTCAATGCCATGAACCCTGATTTAGTGATAGTAAGACATGCCACTGCAGGATCTATCAATGAAATATCTTCTAAAATTAAGTGTCCAGTCATAAGTGCTGGTGAAGGTTCTATTGAGCATCCTACTCAGGCTTTGCTAGACGCATTTACTATGAAGGATAAAGGTAAAAATTTTAAAGATTTAGTTGTATCAATTTGTGGTGATGTTGAACACAGTCGAGTAGCAAAATCAAATTATTATCTTTTAAAAAAATTGGATGCAAAAATAAGATTTGTTACACCAAAATATTTTAAGCCAAAAAATATAGAAACTTTTGATGTGGAGTATTTTGATAATTTAGAAAAAGGTATTGAATTAGCTGATATAGTAATGATGCTTCGAATTCAAAAAGAGAGAATTAATGATGCTGATTTACCTTCAGAAGATGAATACTTTAACTCATTTGGATTAACTTATAAAAAATTATTAAAGGCTAAAAAAGATGTACTAGTTATGCACCCAGGGCCAATAAATAGAAATGTTGAAATAGAAAGTTCTTTGGCTGACGACTTAAACAAATCTGTTATTAATGAGCAAGTTGAAAATGGTGTAGCAGTTAGAATGGCTTGTTTAGCTATGATGGTTGAATAATCAAATGCTAATTACTTTTAGTGGTATATTAATTTCATATTTACTAGGGTCAATTCCAAGTGGTATAATTTTTGCAAAGCTATTTAATCTTGGGGACATAAGGAATATTGGTTCTGGAAACACTGGAGCAACTAATATTTTGAGAACGGGAAATTATTTTGCATCTGCACTTACTCTTTTAGTTGATGCCCTCAAGGCAATAATTGCAATTAATATATGTCAAAATTATTACCCTGAATCATTCTTAATTTGTTCGATATTTATTTTAATTGGACATATTTTTCCTATATGGCTTAAAAATTTTAGTGGTGGTAAAGGATACGCATCATTTTTAGGAATTTTACTAGCATCTAACTTTATTTTATTCTTTATTGTAGTGATCGCTTGGATTCTAGTTTTTGCAGTATCAAGGATATCTTCTATGTCAGCCCTGATAAGTATTATTATACTCTTGATAGCGATCTATCTTTTGCCCAACACTGAGCATGTAATGACATATGCTATAACTGGATTTATTATATTAATCTCACACGCGAAAAATATTTTAAGATTAATTACAGGTAAAGAAGAATTACTCAAATAGAAAAAATTCCCTTAATTCCTATCATTTATAATTTATCTCATGTCTTAATTTGACAAAGTGAATTATTTTAGCTTAATAAGTTCAAAATGAATTTAGTAATTGTAGAAAGTCCAGCTAAAGCCAAAACGATTAATGCTTACTTAGGTAGTAACTTTAAGGTTTTAGCTAGTTATGGACATGTTAGAGATCTTCCATCAAAAAATGGTTCTGTTGACCCGGAGAATAATTTTGCTTTTGAATGGGAAACATCTGATAAATCAAAAAAGAATTTATCTGAAATTTACAAGGCAGCCGAACAATCAGATACTTTATTTTTAGCTACAGACCCAGATAGAGAAGGTGAGGCAATTGCATGGCATATATTAGAGCTATTAAAAAAGAAAAAAATCTTAAAAAATAAAATTGTAAAAAGGGTTGTATTTAGCGAGATTACAAAAACAGCTGTAACTAAAGGCATTGAAAACCCAAGAGATATAGATGACTCCTTAGTATCGGCATATTTAGCAAGAAGAGCCTTAGACTACTTAGTTGGTTTTAATTTATCGCCAGTTTTGTGGCGAAAGCTTCCTGGGGCTAAGTCGGCAGGTAGAGTTCAATCGGTTGCTCTTAGGTTAATATGTGAAAGAGAATTAGAAATTGAATCTTTTGATCCAGAAGAATATTGGAAAATAAAATGTAAGTTTATCACAGACAAAAATGATGAATTTGAAGCAAACCTCACCCATTTCAATAGTAATAAAGTAGAAAAACATAGCTTTAAAAATAATGATCAGGCAAACGAAGTAATTGATGCTTTTAAAAATAAAAATTTCAAAATATCGAATATTTCAAAAAAACCAGCTCAAAGAAATTCAAATGCTCCTTTTTCTACCTCAACACTACAACAAGAAGCTTCAGGCGTATTTGGTTTTGGTGCATCTAGAACAATGCAAATTGCTCAAAAACTATTTCAAGGTATTGAAATAGACGGTGAAACTGTTGGACTTATAACTTACATGAGAACTGATAGTACAGAGCTTTCTTTAGAAGCAATTAATTCTTATAGAGAATATTTAAAACAAAATTTTATTGCAGAATATTTACCAAGTGAAATTAAAACATACAAAAGTAAAAAAGCAAAAAATGCTCAAGAAGCTCACGAAGGTATTAGACCAACTGATGTAAATATAACACCAGATAAAGTAAAAAAATACTTAGATGAAGATGGTAATAAACTTTATCGCTTAATTTGGAAACGTTCTCTAGCTAGCCAAATGAGTTCTGCTCAATACGAAAGAACATCTATAGATATAATATCAAATGATAAAAATCTAGAATTAAGAGCTAATGGTTCAATTCAGAAATTTGACGGTTTTCTAAATGTTTATGGAGAATTTAAAGAAAAGGAAATTGTAGCAAATGAAGAAACTTCAGATACCTCAGAAAATAATGAAAAACTTCTACCTAATCTATCCATGGATTCAATTTTGACAAAACAAATACCAGAATCTAGTCAACACTTTACTTTACCTCCCCCGAGATATTCTGAAGCAAGTTTGGTTAAAAAACTTGAGGAGCTAGGAATAGGAAGGCCATCAACTTACGCAAGTATAATTTCTGTTTTGAAAATGCGTGCTTACGTAGAGGTTGAAAAGAATAGATTTGTTCCAGTAGATAGAGCAATATTAATTACAGCTTTTTTAAAAGGATTCTTTGATAAGTATGTAGATTATGATTTTACTGCAGATATGGAAGATAAGCTCGATGATATTACTACTGGTAAAATTAGTTGGACTGAATTTCTGTCTTTATTTTGGAAAGATTTTTCAAAAAATATAAGTGAAGTAACTGAGCTTAGAATAACGAATATTTTAGATAATCTAAACGAAAGTTTGAAATCACATATTTTTGCAACTAATAAGGAAGATAATACCATTACACGTGTTTGTCCAAATGGATGCGGTGGAGAACTAAGTTTAAAAGTTAGTCGATTTGGTGCATTTGTTGGATGTACTAACTATCCTGATTGTAAGTTTACCAGGCCTATATCTCACAAGAAAGTTAAAGAAGTATTTGATGATGTTGTTTTAGGAATTGATGAAATTACCTCAAAAGAAATTAAGCTACTAAGTGGAAGGTTTGGTCCCTATATTCAACTAGGTGAAATGGAAGGAAAAGAAAAACCAAAACGTGCAACAATACCAAAAGATATTTCTCCTAAGGAAATTGATTTAGAAAAAGCTAAATTATTATTAAGCTTGCCAAGAAAAGTAGGTGATCATCCAGAGTCAGGTCACGAAATTTTAGTTAATTATGGAAGATATGGTGGATATTTAACTTGTGATAGCAAAAATGCATCTCTTGAAGACAGTTCAGAGGTTTTTGACATAGGAATTAATAGGGCCGTTACACTTCTTGCAAATGCAAAACCTGGAAGATTAAAAAGCTCTTCTGAACTTAAGACATTGGGTGATCATCCTAGCGATGGAAAACCTATAAAGGTTATGAAAGGTAAGTTTGGTCCATATGTTAAATATAAAACTATTAATGCCACTATTCCTGACTCATTTGACCCAGAAACAATAGACCTTGATGAAGCAATTGAGTTAATTGATAAAAAAATGGATAAAAAGCCTAAAAAGAAAAAGAAAAAAACTATAAAAAAATCCACATCTAAGAAAAAATAGCTTCGTTTTAATAAAAAATAAATTAGAGTTACTACTTTAATTAAGGATAAATTATGGCTCTAAGTTTCGAAGAAGTAATAAATGCTAAAAACTCTATTAGCATTAAAAACCAAGCATTTATAAATGGAAAATATGTAAACTCGGTATCAGGAAAGGTATTTGAAGATTTCTCACCAGTTGATGGAAAATTAGTAACTTCTGTTGCTGAGTGCGATATTGAAGATATTAATAATGCTGTAAAAGCTGCAAGAGCTGTTTTTGAAAAAGGTTCCTGGTCACGTATGGCACCTAATAAAAGAAAAAAAATTCTTTTTAAATTAGCTGACCTAATGAAAAAAAATATCCTAGAGCTTGGTATCCTTGAAACACTGGACATGGGTAAGCCTATATCTGCGGCTACTGGAGATATAGCAGCTTGCATAAATTGCTTAAATTGGTACGCCGAAGCTATAGATAAGATCTATGATGACGTTGCTCCTACAAGAGATAATATTATTGCAATGATTACCAAAGAGCCTCTAGGTGTTGTTGGTGCAGTAACTCCATGGAACTACCCATTACTAATGGCATTTTGGAAGATTGCTCCTGCATTAGCAACAGGGAATAGTTTTATTCTAAAGCCAGCTGAACAATCTCCACTTTCTGCATTAAAAGTTTCTGAGCTTGCTATGGAAGCTGGAGTACCTGAAGGTGTATTTAATGTCGTACCTGGATTTGGACCAACTGCTGGAAAAGCTTTAGGTATGCATATGGATGTAGATAAATTAGGCTTTACAGGCTCTACAGAAGTTGGAAAATTATTTTTAAAATACTCAGGAGACTCTAATATGAAAAGAGTATCTCTTGAATGTGGTGGAAAATCTCCAAATATAATATTTGCAGATGCACCAGACTTAGATTTAGCTGCAAAACAAGCAGCTGATGGAATGTTTTTTAATAGTGGTCAAGTATGTGATGCGCCTTCAAGACTACTAATAGAAAAATCTGTAAAAGATGAATTTTTAGAGAAACTAGTTCAATATAGTAAACCTTGGATGCCAGCTGATCCATTTCAACCAGAAACTTCGATGGGATCAATGGTGGATGAAAATCAAACATCAAGAGTCCTAAGTTATATAGAAAATGGAAAATCAGAAGGTGCAAATCTTATTACTGGTGGTCAACAAGTGAAAAAAGAGTCGGGAGGTTACTATATTGCACCGACTATTTTTGAAGGTGTCAAAAATGATATGAAGATTGCCAAAGAAGAAATTTTTGGACCAGTGCTATGCGCTATTGACTTTGACGGTGAAGATCAAGCTTTAGAAATAGCAAATGATACTGATTATGGCTTAAATGCAATCATTTGGTCTAATGATTTAAATAAAGTTCATAAACTTGCTAAGCGAATTAAAAGTGGTAAAGTTTTAGTTAATAGTATGAGTGATGGAGATATGTCTGTACCTCATGGAGGTTACAAACAATCAGGCTTTGGAAGAGATAAGTCAATTGAAGCTATGGGACAGTACACTCAAACTAAACTTACATGGATTGAGTTAAAGTAAACATATCTATGTCATCAAGTACTGCTAAGATTAAGGTAGATGTAGCACCACCAGTACATGAAGATGTCTTAAAGCAATTAAGCGAAATATCATTAGACCCAGATAAACCGCTATTTATATCAGATGCAGATGAAGTAATACTAGACTTTCTTGGATCATTTGAAAAATATCTATTAGCTCATAAACTCAAATTTGATCTTTCTACTTACTCATTGTTTGGCAATATATTAAAAATTGATAATGATGAACCAATTTCTAAAGAAGAAGTAACTAAGCATCTTGATAATTTTTTTGACCTAAATACTAAAGATATGAATATTGTTCCCGGCGCATTTGAAAATTTAAAAAAAATTGAAGCTGAACTTAACTTTCAAATAATTATATTAACTAATATTCCAGTTAAACGGAGACAAGATAGGATATATTGCTTTAAGAAAAATAATTTAGATTACCCTATTATAACAAATATTAATTCAAAGGGTCCTACAATTAAAAAAATAATATCTAATTTTAAAAATAAAGTATTTTTTGTAGATGATATGGTATTTAACTTAAAATCTGCAAATAAAGAAGTCCCTAATGTTAAATTAATACATTATGTATCTGATAAAAGACTAGCCAGATTGATAAAAACGCCGGAAGATATCTCTACAAAAGCTGATACTTGGGAAGAAATTTATATTTACTTAAAAAATGAATTGGCTTAATAAACTTCCCATTGCACATAGAGGACTTCATAGTAATGCTAACAACATATATGAAAATACTAAAGAATCATTTTTAGCAGCAGTAAATGAAAATTATGCGATTGAATGTGATGTAGTATTATCAAAAGATCATGAGGTAGTAGTGTTCCATGATGAAAATTTAAAAAGACTTTGTAACTTAGATAAAAGTATATCTAGCTTAACAATGAATGAATTAAGAAGTCTAAAAATCTATGAAAGCAATTCAAATATAATTTCATTAGATGAAATGCTACATGTTGTGAGTGCACATGTTCCAATAATAATAGAAATAAAAGGAAAATTTACTCCATTTATAGAGGAAAGAATTCAAGAAATTATTCGGTCGTATAGAGGACCTATAGCATTAAAAACATTTAATTTGAAATCAGTAGAATGGTTGATTAAATTTTTACCGTATGTTTACAAAGGCTTAGTTATAGATTCAAATACTAATAATTTTGAAGCAATTTTAGATTTAAACATAGATTTTGTATCATGCGATATTGAATTTATTGAATCAAATTTGGTTGATAGATTGAAAAAAAAGGGCTTACCTATAATCACTTGGACAGTTGATAATGAAGATAAAAAAAAGAAGGCTAATTTAATTGCAGATAATATAATTTTCGAGAATATAAGACCATAAATGATAGTTAAAAAAAATGTAAGTTCCATAGAACAATACCTAAAACAAAGAAGGGTTAATTTAAGAAAAAAAATAGCATTTATACCTACAATGGGTGCATTACATGAAGGTCATTTATCTTTAATTAAGCTTGCTAAGGACAAAGGGCGGTATGTGATTGTGAGTATTTATGTAAACCCATCTCAATTTGCTCCAAATGAAGATTTTTCTAAATATCCAAGAACATTAAAGAGTGACTTAGAAAAATTGAGAAAAATATCTGTTGATCTAGTCTTCACACCAGTGACTAAAGATATTTCTGAATATACTCACCAGAAGTATTCATTTAAAACATTTGGATTAGAAAAAAAATTATGCGGTAAATTTCGTCCAAACCACTACTTAGGTGTGTCAGAAATAGTGTTAAAGTTTTTATCCATTATAAATCCTGATTTTGCCTATTTTGGAGAAAAAGATTATCAGCAATATATTTTTATAGAGAGAATTGTAAAACAAACAATCTTAAAAACAAAAATTATAATGGGTAAGACCATTAGAAATAAAGATGGTTTAGCGTTATCATCTAGAAATAAATATCTTAGTGAGAAAGAAAAGAACATAGCAAAATATATTTATAAATATTTGAAACAATCAAGATTATTGATTAAAAAAGGCCAATTAATATCTACAGTATTAAAAAAACAGGAAGATGATATGCTTAAACTTGGTTTTTCTAAGATTGAGTACCTTGAAGTAAAAGATAGCAATTTAAGAAAATCAAATTTACCCCATAATAAATCAAGAATATTTATTGCTGCTAAAATAAACAATATTCGTTTAATTGATAATATATTAATCTAAATTATAATATAATTATTATGAGATGGAAAATATCTAATAGTTTAGAAGATTATGATTCTACAATTAATTTTATGGAGTCAGAAATTATAAAGATTAAGAATGATCAGTTAGATGATCTTACTTGGCTATTAGAATACCCTTCCCTATATACAGCTGGCTTAACTGCAAATTCTACAGATTTATTAGATAAAGATAAATTTCCTGTATATCAATCAAAGCGTGGTGGAAAATATACATATCATGGTCCAGGGCAAAGTATTGTGTACCCTTTGATTAATTTAAATAAAAGAGAAAAAGATATAAACAAATATATTTCTAATTTAGAGTTGGCAATTATAGGTATTCTTCAAGATATTGGGATTAAAGGTGAAACAAATAAAAATCATCATGGAATATTTGTAAAAAAGAAAAACAGTCAAAACTATAAAATAGCAAGTATTGGATGTAGATTCAAAAATTGGGTAAGTTATCATGGTTTTAGCATTAATCGGAATCCCAACCTAGAGCACTACAGTGGAATTAACCCATGTGGACTAGACAATAAAAATGTGACCAGTATTGAAGATTTAGGTAAAAATGTAACAAAGAATGAATTAGATATTGCAATTAAAGAAAATTTAATAAAAATATTAAATATATGAAATGTTCAATAGTTAAAAATAAAAATACTAATTATTTAAGATTAGAAATCAGAAATAAAATATTTAAATTTTCACCAATATGGTTAATTGAACACAGTTCAGATATAACTATAAGAGACAAGCAAACAAATCAACTATTAATAGAAGCGGCTGAGTTAGATTTAAATCTGAAAATCAATAAATTTAAAATTAATAAAAGTATATTAAGTATTAGTTTTAGCAATAACTCTAAACATAACTACAATATTAATGATCTTATAGCTCCAAAAGAATACCCTAAGAAAACTTTGTGGAACAGTTCTTTAAAAAAGATACCACAATATAATTTTAAAAAATTTAACCAAAAATTATTAAAAGATGTTTTAAATGCAGTTGATGAGTATGGTTTTTGCTTAATAAAAAATATGCCCACAACAAAAAATGGTATACATGCTTTAACAAAGCATATTGGTCCTATTAAAGAGACAAATTGGGGAAATATTGCAGATATAAAGAATATTAAGAAAGCTTACGACTTAACAATGACTGAAAGAGCTTTGGAAAACCATACCGATAATCCATATAGATTTCCAACTCAAGGCTATATATTTCTTCATTGCATTAAAAATAGTGACGTCGGAGGTGAAAACACATTGGCTGATGGCTTTAATATAG
This sequence comes from uncultured Pelagibacteraceae bacterium, assembly GCA_905182145.1. Taxonomy (GTDB): domain Bacteria; phylum Pseudomonadota; class Alphaproteobacteria; order Pelagibacterales; family AG-422-B15; genus CACCCN01. The sequence continues at coordinate 39,636 of CAJJAN010000023.1, read as the reverse complement.
CGAAACAAATTAAAAGCAAAAATATTGAGATGTTCAATATTTTAAAAAGTTTTAAAACTTTCTTCCAATATAAAGATAAAGATACAATCTTAGAAAATTATTGTTCGTTAATAGAGACTGATTATGAAGATAATATTGTTCAAGTCCGATACAATAATCGGACAGAAATTATTCCTTATGATGATTTATGTGAAATAAATAAATATACTGAAGCCAGAAGTAAGTTTTGGAAGTTAATAAAAAGTAAAGTTAATAATATTACAATTAAACAAACCTCTGGAGATATGATAATAATGGATAACTATAGAGTTTTGCATGGCAGATCAAAATATAAAGATATAAAAAATCAAAGATATTTTAGGCAGGGTTACTTAGATAGAGATATACTCCAAAGCAGACTTAAAACCTTGGCACAATAAATTATTTAAAAGTCATTAAGACTTCATCAGTGCTTACACTAGAGCTTTCCTCTATGAAAATATCATCTACAGTACAGTCTTTCTCACTTTTTAATATATTTTCCATTTTCATAGCCTCTATAACCACTAATTCCTCACCTTGTTTTACAAGTTGTCCTTTTTTGACACCAACTGATTTAATAAGTCCTGGCATTGGAGAAATAAGCTTTTTAGATAAATCTTCGAGCTTAATTTCAGGCATGTACGCAAATAAATCATAGTTTTTATCGGGTGTTACAACTAACTTTAAACTACAGTCTTCAATCGTTAATGAATACTGATTAAAATTATGAATCTTATTTACTTTAATAAAACATAATTCATCCTCTATATTTAAAGACATTATTTTTTGATTAATCTTCCATTTTGAGCTCAAGGTTATTTCTTTGGTCTTGTCGGTAAGAGTCATTAAAGCATTATCACCACTAATATTATCTAGTTTTACTTTAAAATTAGATAATGTTTTTTCTGAAATTACTGAAAAATTAGAGCTATTATTTTTTTTATTTATTTTTTTATAAATAAATATTGCCGCATGATGAAATTTATTTATCAATGATTTATTTAGACCATAATTATGAGAGTATCCCTTTGGATAATTTTTTTTAATAAAATTAGTTGTTATATTTCCGTTTTTGAAATCTTTATTTTTTAAAGTAGAAATTAAAAATGCTATATTGTGATCAACTCCTGTTATATAGTATTGTTGTAAAGCATTTATCATAGATTCAATTGCTTTTAATCTTGTGCTAGCATGAACTGCTAATTTTGAAATCATTGGATCATAAAAAATACTAATATCAGACCCAGAAGAAACACCTGTATCATTTCTAACAACCTCATTTAAAGACGTTTGTTGCGGTTCATGGTATTCAATAATTCTTCCGATTGAAGGCAAGAAATCTTTTAGAGGATCTTCAGCATAAATTCTTGACTCAACTGACCATCCTTTTAAAGAAATATCTTTTTGTTTTAAGTTAAGTTTTTTTCCATCAGCACAGTTAATCATTTGTTCAACAAGATCAACGCCTGTAACTAATTCTGTAACGGGATGTTCAACTTGAAGTCGCGTATTCATTTCTAAGAAATAAAAATTTTTCTCTCCATCTACAACAAATTCAACTGTTCCAGCTGAGTCATACTTAACTTCTTTTGCAAGTTTGAGAGCTTGTTCAGCCATTTCATTTCTAAGCTTTTCATCTACAAAAGAAGATGGGCATTCTTCTATAACTTTTTGATACCTTCTTTGAATCGAGCATTCTCTTTCACCAAGATGAATCTGATTGCCATGCTTATCACAAAGTATCTGAATTTCTATATGTCTTGGATTTGTGATAAATTTTTCTATAAAAACTCTATCATCGCCAAAGCTATTCAAAGCTTCACTTTGTGCTGCCTTTAAGTTTACTTCTAGTTCATTGCGATTTTCAACTATCCTCATGCCTTTTCCACCGCCTCCAGCCGATGCTTTAAGCAAAACAGGAAACCCAATTTTTTCTGCTATCTTAATTGCTTTTTTTGGATCTTTTATGGCTTCGGTGTGACCAGGTATGACGTTTAATTTTAATTTTGTAGCTAGATTTTTTGACTCAATTTTATCTCCCATTTTAGTAATGGCATTTTTATTTGGTCCTATAAATTTTATTTTTTCTTTTTCAAGGGCTTTAACAAAGTTGTAGTTTTCAGACAAAAATCCATAACCTGGGTGTATCGCGTCGCTTTTAGACTTTTTAGCTATATCAATTATTTTTTTTATTACTAAATATGATTCATTTGGTGATGATGGTCCAATAAGGTAACTCTCATCAGCAAGCTTGACAAAATCTGCTTGTTTATCTGCCTCAGAATAGACTGCAACAGTTTTAATGTTCATTTTTTTTGCAGTTTTTATAATTCTACATGCAATTTCACCTCTATTGGCGATAAGAATTTTTTTAATCATATTATAATGGAATGTTGTCGTGTTTTTTGTACGGTGAAGTTAATTCTTTGTTTTGTAAATTTTCTAATGCAACAGCTATTCTTTTCCTTGTAGATTGAGGCTTGATTACATCATCTATAAAACCTCGGCTTGATGCAATAAAAGGATTTGCAAACTGATCAGTATATTCTTTAGTTTTTTCTGCAATATCTTTTTCGGATTTAAGTTCATTTCGATATAATATTTCAACAGCTCCTTTTGCTCCCATAACAGCTATTTCTGCAGTAGGCCAAGCATAATTTATATCGCCTCTCAAATGTTTTGATGCCATTACTACGTAAGCACCGCCATATGCCTTACGAGTTATTATAGTTACCTTAGGAACAGTAGCTTCAGCATAAGCATATAATAGCTTTGCCCCATTTTTTATAATTCCATTATGTTCTTGAGATACTCCAGGTAAAAAACCGGGTACATCAACGAATGTTACAATTGGTATATTGAAACAGTCACAGAATCTAACAAATCTTGCAGCCTTTTTGCTTGCATCTATATCAAGGCAACCAGCTAATACTAATGGCTGATTTGCTACAAAACCAACAGTTCGACCCTCTACTCTTCCAAAACCAACAATCATATTTTTAGCAAATTCAGCCTGTATTTCGAAGAAATCACTATTATCAACGACTTTATTTATAAGCTCTAACATATCATAAGGCTTATTTGGATTATCTGGTACCAAAGTATCCAATGATAGATCAGGACTTAAATCTTGAAATTCAGATTTTTGACTAATTGATTTTTCTTTATTACTTGATGGCAATAAATCTATTAATTTTTTAACTTCGTATAAAGTTTCAATATCATTTTCATAAGCTCCATCAGCAACCGATGATTTTGATGTATGAGTTTTTGCACCACCAAGCTCTTCTTGTGTTACATTCTCTTGAGTTACAGTTTTAACTACATCTGGTCCCGTTACAAACATAAAGGAAGTATCTTTAACCATAAAGATAAAGTCTGTCATTGCCGGAGAATATACAGCTCCCCCCGCACAAGGTCCCATAATAACTGATATCTGTGGAATAACCCCAGATGCTAATACATTTTTTTGGAAAACATCACCATAACCTCCAAGCGATGCAACCCCTTCTTGAATTCGGGCGCCTCCAGAATCATTTATACCAATAACAGGCGCACCTACTTTCAATGCCATATCCATTATCTTACAAATTTTTTCAGCGTGGGCTTCTGATAAAGATCCACCAAAAACTGTAAAGTCCTGACTAAATAGGTAAACAAGTTTACCATTTATTTTTCCACTGCCAGTTACAACACTATCTCCAGGGTATTTTTTCTTAGCCATGCCAAAGTCATTAGTTCTGTGCTCAACATACATGTCGTATTCTTCAAATGTATCTTCATCTAACAAAACATCGATTCTTTCACGCGCAGTTAGCTTGCCTCTAGCATGCTGTGCATCAACTCTCTTCTTGCCTCCACCCTCTCTGGCTTGGCTTCTCTTCTTTTCTAATTCTTCAATAATTGATGTCATAATATTCCTTATAATAACTAATTAATCTAAATTAAACAATCATATGTAGTTAAAAAAATGATTTGGTAAATTTGCCTCAACATTGACGAGTTCATCGTCAGAATCTTTAAATTCAATTTTTTTTGCATGTAAAAAAAGGTTGTTCTCATTTTTATAGACTTTTGACACTGGTAAATAATATTTATTGTCACCTAATATCGGGAAACCATTAAGTTTACAATGTATTCTTAATTGATGTTTTCTTCCAGTTGTAGGAGTTAACTCAATATGAGTTAGGTCTTCTGATAGTCTTTTAATGACCTTATATTTTGTTTCTGCGCTATGACGCTTATCATCTTCTTCAATATCATTATTCATCACTCCCTCATTATCATTTGGGCATCCTATGATGATTGCTTCATAAGTTTTATTAATTTCTCTATTACTAAACAAATCAGAGAAATGTTTTGCAGATTGTCTATTAAGAGCGAAGATGAGAATCCCACTGGTATCTCTATCTAATCGATGTACTAGTAAGGGCCTACTATCAAATAGATTTGAATGATAAAGCATATCATCTAAATTTGTCTTTAAACCACTACCACCCTGTACTGCTATTTTATTCCACTTATTAATTATAAAAAAATTAATATCAGAAAATATAATTGATTTTTTTAAACGATCTAAATCTTTTTTATTTGGTTCTATTGTTTGTTTAGGTTTAATTTCAGAATAATCTTTTGATAATTGAATTATATCTCCTACCTGAATTCTATATTTAGCAAGCGATTTTTTATCATTTACCTTTATGAAGCCTTTTCTTAAATCTTTTTGAATTAGGCTTTGAGGTACATTTAATGAATTAACTAAATATCTATCAAGCCTTGTATCGGATTCATTTTCTTTAATAATTAATGAGAGGGTGTGTTTAGCCATAAAATTTTCATTTTTTGACCAAAAATCTTGTTTAAAAAAAATTGATTGAAAACTATTTAGCTTCTTGGTCTAATAATTGAATATAAGCCATGGGAGCCTTATCGCCAGTACGAAAACCGGCTTTAACAATTCTACAGTAGCCACCTTGTCTTTTTTCAAATCTTTTTGAGAGATCAGAAAAAACTTTTTTTACTGCATCACCATCACGTAAACTACTAAATGCATTAATTCTTGATGCATTTGTATTTTTTTTACCTAATGTAATTATTTTTTCTACAAATGGTCTAAGTTCTTTAGCTTTAGGCAAAGTTGTTTTAATGGTTTCACTCTTAATTAGAGATACAGCCATATTTTCCAACATAGAGATTCTATGTGTCGAAGTTCTATTTAGTTTTCTTTTTGCTATTCCGTGTCTCATAATTTTTCTACTTAAATTTTAGTTATATGGGTCTTCTATTTTTCTTGCCATTTCTTCAATGTTTTCAGGTGGCCAGTTTGGAACTTCCATTCCAAGATAAAGAGACATAACCCCTAAAACTTCTTTAATTTCATTTAAAGATTTTCTACCAAAGTTAGGTGTTCTAAGCATTTCTGTTTCTGATTTTTGAACTAAATCACCGATATATATAATGTTATCATTTCGCAAACAATTCATAGATCTGACTGACAACTCAAGCTCTTCAACTTTTCTAAGTAAGTTTTTATTAAATTGAGGCTCAAGAGCATCAGGCTCAGGTATGACTTCTTCAGGCTCGTCAAAGTTAATAAATGATTGAAGTTGATCTTGAATAATTCTTGCTGCAAATGCAATGGAGTCTTCAGGAGATATAGATCCATCTGTCTCAATTGTCATGGTTAGCTTGTCATAGTCCAAAACTTTACCTTCACGTGTATTTTCAACACTATAAGCTACTTGCTTTACAGGGCTAAAAATTGAATCTACTGGAATTAATCCAATTGGTGCATCTTCAACTCTATTGTGCTCTGCTGCTACGTAACCCTTACCTTTTGCTACTGTTAATTCCATATTGAATTCTACATTTTCGTCTAAATTACAGATGACTAACTCAGGATTAATTATATCAATTTCAGAAGGAGCATTAATCATTCCTGCTGTAATTTCTCCAGGCCCTGTAACATTTAAGGACATTTTCTTAACACCCTCAGAATGCATATTTAATGCTAAAGATTTAATATTTAATACAATATCAGTTACATCTTCTCTTACTCCGTCAATTGATGAAAATTCGTGAAGTACATTCTCAACCTTGATAGCTGTAACTGCAGTTCCTTGTAAAGATGATAGCAACACTCTTCTTAAAGCATTACCTAAAGTTAAACCAAATCCTCTTTCTAAAGGTTCTGCTGTTAATGTAGCTTGAAAACTAGAAGTGTCAGAAGGTACAAGTGATAGTTTTGATGGTTTAATTAGTGCCTGCCAGTTATTTATAATGCTCATACTATTATCCTTATATTATTAAATATTTTATACTCTTCTCTTTTTAGGGGGTCGGCATCCATTATGAGGAATAGGAGTAGTATCCTTTATAGATGTTATGTAAAATCCAACTGCTTGTAGTGCTCTTAAGGCAGACTCTCTGCCTCCACCAGGGCCTTTTACAAAGACCTGCAAATTTTTTAAACCAAATTCCTTAGCTTTATTTCCTGCATCTTCAGCTGCCATTTGTGCAGCATAAGGTGTGGATTTTCTCGAACCCTTAAAACCTTTAACGCCTGCAGATGACCAGGCAACACTGTTGCCTTGCTCATCAGTAATAGTTACCATTGTATTATTAAAAGTAGCTTGTATGTAAGCCATACCTGAAACAATATTTTTTTTGGTTTTTTTCTTTTTAACTACTTTTTTATCAGCCATTACTTAGTTACCTTTTTCTTTCCGGCAATTGCTATAGCTTTACCTTTTTTAGTTCTAGCATTTGTATGAGTTCTCTGTCCTCGACACGGTAAATTTTTTCTATGTCTTACACCTCTATACGCACCTAAATCTTTTAATCTTTTAATATTAGCAGATATTTCTCTTCTCAAATCACCTTCGACTGTAAAGTCAGCAGCAATTACATCTGTAACTTTTTTAATATCTAATTCAGATAAATCTTGAACTCTAATATTTTCATCAACATCTGCTTGTTTACATATATCTACTGAATATTTTCTACCTACTCCATACACATAAGTGAGGGCGATACCTAATTTTTTTTGACTTGGAATGTTTACACCAGCTATACGAGCCACAGATAGATCCTTTGATTGCAGTTATTGAGAGATTGGCGGATTATATGATTATTAGTCAAATGGTCAAGCATATTAAGCAGCCTCCAATATTGTGTTAATATCTTGATTTACTTGGTTAATTTCCTTAGTTCCATCGACTTTTTTAAGTAAATTTAAATTTAAGTAATAGTCTATTAGTGGTTGTGTTTGTGTAAAGTAAACATCTAAACGAGATTTAAGAACTTTTTCACTGTCATCTACCCTTCCTTCTTCTTCTTTTCTTTTCATAATACGGTTTAAAAGAATTGATTGGTCTACATCTAACAGTATTACTTTATCAATACTTACTTTAATATCATTAAGAACTTTATTTAACATATCAGCTTGCTCTGCAGATCTTGGAAAGCCATCAAACAAAAATCCCGTAAATTTTGATAAGTTATTATCAATAAAATTTTTTATGATCTGTAAAATGACTTCATTTGAAACAAGCTCACCTTTGTCCATAATATCTTTAGCTTGCTTACCTAATTCAGTTTGATTAGCAACTTCATTTCTTAAAATGTCCCCTGTTGACAAATGGCACAAGTTAAATTTATCACAAATAGATTTAGCTTGAGTTCCTTTGCCAGCTCCGGGTGGTCCAAGTAAAATTAGATTCACTTTTTTCTACCTCTAATTCTTGATTTCTTAATTAACCCTTCATACTGATACGCAAATAAATGACTTTGTATTTGGCCAACAGTATCCATACCTACCACAACTACAATTAATAGAGATGTTCCACCCAAATAAAATGGAATAGAGTATTGGGCTATTAAAATTTCAGGAAGAATACATACAAATGCTAGATATAAAGCACCAATTGTAGTTATTCTAGATAAAACAAAATCAATATATTCAGCAGTCTTTTCTCCTGGTCTGATACCCGGTATAAAGCCACCATTCCGTTTTAAGTTATCAGCAGTTTCTACTGGGTTAAAAACAATTGATGTATAAAAGAATGCAAAAAATATAATTGCTGAAGCATATAAAGCCATATAAAGAGGCTGACCTCTTCCAAGTAATGCCGCTATATCACTTAACCAAGATTGATCAGTTGAAAGGTTAAAGTTGGCAATTGTAATTGGTAATAGTAATATGGATGAAGCAAAAATTGCCGGTATAACTCCAGCTGTGTTTAATTTAAGCGGTAAATGTGAAGTGTCACCACCCATCATTTTATTCCCCATCTGTCTTTTAGGATATTGCACAAGGAGTCTTCGTTGCGCTCTTTCCATGAATATTATAAAAATAACTACTGCAATCACTAAGGCAAATAAAAGTAAAAGAGTTAGTGTAGATATTGTACCTTGTCTTCCCAACGTAAGGGTATTTATTAAGGCGCTAGGTATTTCAGCGACAATACCTGAAAATATAATTAATGAAATTCCATTGCCGATACCTCTACTAGTTACCTGCTCACCAAGCCACATTAGGAAAACTGTTCCACCAACAAGGGTAATTGTTGTTGATATTCTAAAAAACAATCCAGGATCGGTTACTATTTGTCCAGCTGACTCTAATCCAACAGAAATTCCATAACCTTGAAGGATTGCCAGAATTACAGTTCCATAACGTGTATATTGAGTAATCTTCTTTCTTCCAGGTTCACCTTCTTTTTTCAGATTAGCTAAAGCAGGTGATACACTAGTCATCAATTGAATAATAATAGAAGCCGAAATATAAGGCATAATACCTAATGCAAATATAGCCATACGACTAATGGCACCACCAGCAAATACATCAAACATACCAAGTATTCCACTTTGGTTAGTTTCAACTAATGAAGCTAACTGCTCAATATCGATACCAGATAGTGGAATGTATGTACCAAAACGATAGACAATAAGTATTCCAAGTGTAAACCAGATGCGTTTTTTTAATTCCGTAGCTTTACGAAACATTCCAAAACTAAAATTTGAAGCTAATTGTTCTGCTGCAGAAGCCATATTTTTTTAATTGATTGTAATATTATTGCCGGTTTTATTGGCTTTTTCTTGAGCTGATTTCGAAATTTTACCACACTCAATAGAGTTTTTTGACAACATTTCGCCACGCCCTAAAACTTTAAGTTTTAAGTTATTTTTTTTCTTAATGACTGATAATTTTTTAAGTAGCTCAATATTAATAACTTGATCCTCAGTTATCTTATTTTTTTCAATAATTTTTTGTATATCTTCCAAGTTCAGCTCAACATAGTCTGTGCGACCAATGTTTGTAAAACCAAATTTTGGTAGTCTTCTAAAGATGGGCATTTGACCGCCTTCAAATCCATTAATAGCTACACCAGATCTAGCTTTTTGACCTTTGTGACCACTACCCGAAGTCTTACCTTTACCCGAACCAATTCCTCTACCAATTCTTTTTGAAGTAAAAGTATGTCCCTTAGGTTTTTTTAATTCATTTAACTTCATAATATTAAACTCTCTCAGTTTTAACTAAATGTTGTACTTTTTTTATCATTCCAAGTACTTCAGGAGTTTCAATTAATACAGAAGTACTTCGTATTTTCTTAAGTCCAAGTCCTTTTAGAGTGCCAATTATTTTTTGAATTGATCCGATTGAACTTTTAGTAAGTGTAATTTTTATTTTTTGACTCATTTTTAATCTCTAATTGAATTAATTTCAGCAACCTTCTTACTTCTTCTGGCCGCGACCATTTTAGGTGACTTTTGTTGCTTTAATCCATTAACTGCAGCTCTAATGATATTATAAGGATTTGCACTCCCAATAGATTTAGTAACAATATCTTTAATTCCTAATAACTCAAATACAGCTCTAACAGAACCACCAGCAATAATTCCGGTACCCGATGGAGCAGATCTCATAACAACCTTACTAGCACCATGATTGCCGACAATATCATGATGAAGAGTTCTACCTTCTCTTAAAGGAATCTTAATCATACTTTTTCTCGCTGCATCATTTGCTTTTTTAATAGCTTCAGGAACTTCTTTTGCTTTACCTTTCCCAAATCCAACTCTTCCAGATTCATCTCCTGCAACAACAAGGGCTGCAAAACCAAATCTTCTACCACCCTTAACAACTTTAGTTACTCTGTTAATTGCAACTAACTTATCTTTAATGTCATCCTTAGGGGCTCTATTATCTCTATTATCTCTATTATCTCTATTATCTCGCATATTTATTCCTTAAATTGTTAATCCTGCAGATCTAGCTTCATCAGCTAGCGATTTAATTATTCCATGGTAGATATTTGGACCTCTATCTAAATAGACTTTATCAATACCTTTTTCTTTTGCTAGTTTAGCTATAGCAGTTCCCAATGATTTTGCAGACTCTATGTTGCATCCATTTTTCTTCTTACTACTTGCAAGAGAAGATACGCTGCAAATTGTTTTGCTGGCTGTGTCATCAATAACTTGAATGTAAAGATTTTTAGCTGATTTAAAGACTGACATTCTTAATCGATCTTTATTTCTTTTCTTTAACGTATATCTAACTCTACTAGATCTTTTTTGTTTTATTGAAATTGGCATTATTTTTTCTTACCTTCTTTTCTAACTATATGTTCACCTGAGTATTTAATACCCTTACCTTTGTATGGCTCCGGTCCTCTAAAACTTCTTATTTCAGAAGCTACCTGGCCTACCAATTGCTTACTAGCTCCAGATATTTCAATATTATTTTGTTTATCGACTTTTATTTCCAGTTCTTGCGGAATTGGATATGAAATTGGATGACTAAAACCAAGCAGTAATTCTAAATTTGTACCATTTACCGATGCTCTGTAACCAACACCATTTATTTCGAGTTTTTTTGTAAAACCTTCACAAACTCCAATAACAATATTGTTCACTAAATTTCTCTGTAAACCCCAAAACGCTAGTGACTGGCGATCTTTTTTTCTTGGAACACAGGTTATTTCTTTTTCATTAATATTTACATCAATACCATTATTGATCACTGTTGAAAGTTTACCTTTTGGTCCTTCAGCATGCACAGCACCGTTTTCAATAAAAACTTTTACGTTATCTGGCACAGTTATAATTTTTGATCCTACTCTAGACATTAATATAATCCTTAAAATACCTTACAAATAATTTCGCCACCTAGTTTCTGATCTCTAGCATCCGCGTCTGACATTACGCCTCTAGAAGTTGAAACTATTGATATTCCTAGGCCGTTATGAATAAATGGAATACTTTTAACACCAGAATAAACTCTTCTTCCTGGTTTTGATATACGAGTAATATTAGAAATTACTGGGCCGTTGCTATCATATTTTAACTCAATATCTAGCTCATTTTTGCCAGAAGCATGCTGTGTCATCGCATAGCCTCTAATATAACCCTCTTTAGCTAAAACATCTAATATTCCAGCTCTAAGTTTAGAGGCTGGAGAACTAACTACTTTTTTATTTCTCATCTGAGCATTTCTTATTCTACTGAATAAATCTGCTAATGGATCTTGTAATGACATTCAATAATACCTTTCTACCAACTCGCCTTAGTCATGCCAGGAATTTGACCAAATGAAGCCATATCCCTTAATGCAATCCTTGACATTTTTACTCGACCATGGAAACCACGGGGTCTACCAGTTACTTCACATCGATTTCTGACTCTATTTTGAGCACCATTTCTTCTCATTTTTGCTAATTTTAGCTGAGCTTGAAATCTTTCATCAATTGGAGTTTTCTTGTTCATAATTATATCTTTTAGAGCTTTTCTTTTGACTAAATCTAGGTTGGACAGCCTAATTCTTGTCTTATTTTTCTCTATCATACTTTTTTTAGCCATAATAATTATCCTAGTTGATTTGATTCTTTTATCGGAAAGTTAAGCGATTGAAGTAAGCTTAAAGCTTGTTCGTCGTTATTTGCAGACGTACATACAACGATATCGAGGCCTCGAATTTTATCTAGCCTGTCTACATCTATTTCAGGAAAGATTGTACACTCACTAATACCAAGCGCGTAATTTCCTTGACCATCAAAACTATTTTTTTTCAATCCTCTAAAATCACGAATTCTTGGTAAAGCAATTGTTACCAATCTATCAATAAATTCATACATTGTATTACCACGTAAAGTAACTTTCACACCTAAAGGCATTCCAGTTCTAGTCTTGTACGTTGCAATAGATTTTTTTGCCATTGTTGTAATTGGCAATTGCCCAGAAATTACAGATAAGTCATCTTTAGCTTTTTGTATTACCTTTGAATCCTGCGCTGCCTCACCTAAACCCATATTTAACACAACCTTTGTGAGACGAGGTACTTGCAGATTATTTTTTAGGCCCAACTTTTCTTTGAGTTGAGAAGTAATTTGAGATACATACATTTCTTTTAATCTAGGAATATTTGAGCTAGGCATCTATTTGATCTCCCGATAAAACTGATATACGAACTTTCTTCTTATCTTTAAGAATTTTAGTTCTTACTCTAGTAGGCTTATTATCTTTTTTGTCTAAAAGCATTAAATTATCTAATTTGATTGGCATTTCTTTATTAAGAATACCACCTTCATTTTTTTGGTCTTGTTTTTGATGTTTCTTAACTACATTTATACCTTTAACAATTGCAGAGACACCTAACATTCTTAAAACTTCACCTGTTTTACCAATGTCCTTTCCACAATTAACAAAAACCATGTCACCTTTTTTAATTCTAGCAGCCATTATAAAACCTCCGGGGCTAATGAAATTATTTTCATTTGTTTTTTAGCTCTCAATTCTCTACATACCGGTCCAAATATTCTAGTACCCACTGGCTCACCTTGAGCATTAATTAAAACAGCTGCATTTGAATCAAATTTTATAGTACTGCCATCTTTTCTTAATAATTCTTTAGCCGTGCGAACGATTACAGCCTTATGAACTGTACCTTTTTTTACTTTTCCTCTGGGAATTGCTTCTTTCACAGTCACAACAATAATATCTCCAACAGAGGCATATCGTCTTTTAGAGCCACCAAGTACTTTTATACACAATACTTCTTTAGCACCTGAGTTATCTGCTACACTTAATCTTGATTCTGGTTGTATCATTACTTAATTACCGTCCATCTTTTCATTTTAGAAATCGGTTTAGACTCCATAATTTTAATTTTATCACCTGTAGAGTGCTCATTATTTTCATCGTGTGCACTATATTTTTTTGACCTCTTAATTACCTTACCTAAGAGAGGATGTTTAAATTTTCTTTCAACTAAAACTGTAACAGTCTTATCTTGTTTGCTACTTACTACCGTGCCTTGAAGAATTTTTTTTGGCATACTATTTACCTTCAGACCTTTCATTTAAAACTGTTTTCATTCTAGCGATCAATTTACGCACTTTATTGATTCTAGAAGTATTCTCTAATTGACCTGAAGACTTTTGAAATCTCAGATTAAGCGATTCCTTGTAAAGATTTTCCATCTCACTAGAGATTTGATCTTCAGTTTTTTTTCTAATTTCTTCAGTTTTCATAAAATCTACTTAATTAATTGTTCAACTACTTTTGTTTTCACTGGAAGTTTAGCGGCAGCTCTACTAAATGCTGCTTTAGCTATTTCATGCGATACTCCATCTACTTCAAACATAATCTTTCCAGGCTTTACTCGCACAACCCAATATTCAGGGGAACCTTTACCTTTACCCATTCTTACTTCAGTTGGCTTTTTTGAAACTGGTATATCAGGGAAAATTCTTACCCATACTCTACCAGCTCTTTTCATATATCTAGTCATTGCAACACGAGCTGCTTCAATCTGTCTTGCAGTTATTCTCTCTGCCTGAAGAGACTTAAGTCCAAAAGTTCCAAAGTTTAAAGTGGTGGCTGAAGTAGCTACACCTTTAACTCGACCCTTATGTGCTTTTCTAAATTTTGTTTTCTTTGGTTGTAACATTTATTATCCTAAGCTATTTGGAGATTTTTCATGAGGAACATTCTCATCAATATCACCTTTATAAATCCATACTTTTATTCCACAAGCTCCATAAGTAGTTGCAGCAGTTGACTCTGCATAATCTACATTGGCTCTAAATGTGTGTAATGGAACTCTTCCCTCACGATACCACTCTGTTCGCGCTATTTCAGTTCCACCAAGTCTACCACCACAATTAACTCTAATTCCTTCTGCGCCAAGTCGCATCGCAGATTGAACAGATCGTTTCATTGCTCTTCTAAAAGACACTCTACGTTCTAGTTGTTCGGCTATATTATCTGCAATGAGTTGTGCTTCAACTTCTGGTTTTCTTATCTCAACTAGGTTAATAGTTGCATCCTGACCAGTAAAAGAAGTTATTTTTTTCTTCAGCTTTTCAATATCGCTTCCTTTTTTACCAATTATAAGTCCAGGTCTAGCGGTAAATATAGTAATTTGAGCCTTTTTAGCAGGTCTTTCAATTTCTATTTTAGCAACACCACATTTTTTCAAATTAGTTTTTAAAAAATTTCTAATCTTAATATCTTCTTGGAGAACTCTTCCAAAATCTTTCTTGTTAGCAAACCATTTTGATTGCCATTTTTTATTCAAGATAAGTCTAAGACCAATTGGATTTACTTTTTGACCCATAATAATTATTTACTTTCCTCTTTGTCGTTCTGAACTTCAGCAACTTTAATAGTTATATTGCTTAAAAACTTTTGAATTCTACCTGGACGCCCTTTAGCACGAGCTCTCCACCTTTTCATAACCATCCCTTTGCCACAATAAGCTTCTGATATTTGCAAAACATCAAGATCTAGTTGATGATTGTTTTCCGCATTAGCTGCTGCGCTGCTTAAAATTTTATATATATCTTGTGCTATAGCTCTCTTAGAAAATTTTAATATGTTTTGTGCATCTTTAACTCTTTTACCTCGAATAGTATCTAAAACAATACTAGCCTTACGCGGACTAACTCTAACGTTCTTTCCGATTGCAAATGCTTCATTATCTTTTCTGTGTAAATTTTTCATAATTACTTCTTAGTTTTCTTATCTGCTGTATGACCATTAAATGTTCTAGTTGGTGAAAATTCGCCTAATTTATGTCCAACCATATCCTCAGTAACATTTACTGGTATAAACTTTTTACCATTATGTACCGCAAAACTTAAGCCAATAAATTCTGGTAAAATTGTAGATCTTCGAGACCATGTTTTTATAACTTCATTTCTTGAAGAATCCGAAGCTTTTGAAACTTTTTTTAATAAATGACCATCTACAAATGGCCCCTTCCATATTGATCTAGCCATACCTTAAACTTCTATCCTTGCTTTTTTATCAGTTTTTCTTTTAATAATATATTTATCAGTACGCTTGTTGCTTCTTGTTTTTTTACCTTTAGTTGGCTTGCCCCATGGAGTCACTGGATGTCTACCGCCAGATGTCTTACCTTCACCACCACCGTGTGGGTGATCGATAGGATTCATTGCTACACCACGGACAGAAGGTCTTTTTCCTAACCATCTATTTCTACCTGCTTTACCTAATTTTTGATTTTTCTTATCTACATTAGATAATACACCAACAGAAGCTCTACAATTTTCTAATACTTTTCTTAACTCGCCAGACGGGAGCTTAACATTTACATATCCATCAGATTTTCCAACAACCTGTAAAGCGGCTCCAGCAGATCTTGCTAAAATTCCACCACCACCTGGATTCAACTCTAAATTATGAACATCAATACCCACTGGTATATATTTTATTAACATTGAATTTCCAGATTTAATTTCAACATTTTCTCCAGAAATAACCTTTTCACCTACCTTAACATCTTTAGGTGCAAGTATATAAGCTTGCTCACCATCATCATATTTAATTAACGCAATGTAAGCTGTTCTGTTTGGATCATACTCAATTCTTTCTACAGTGGCGCTTATATCGAACTTATTTCTCTTAAAATCAACCAGTCTATATTTATTTTTATGACCACCACCTTTATGTCTCATAGTAATGCGGCCTTTATTATTTCTACCTCCTGGCTTAGATAAGCCAACCGTCAATTTCTTTAACGACTTGCCTTTCCATAAACCTTTTCTGTCTACTAGTACTAACTGTCTAGTTCCTGGGGTATTAGGTTTAGATTTAATTAAAGCCACTTATTAAACTCCTGCACTCATATCAATACTTTGACCATCTTGTAAGGTCACTATTGCTTTTTTAAAATTTGATCTTCTACCAATTGTTCCTCTAAATGCTTTTAATTTACCTTTAGTTGTTATGGTGTTTACACTTTTAACTTTTACCTTAAAAATATTTTCTACGGCTTCTTTAATTTGTTTTTTATTTGAATCAATTGCTACCTTAAAAGTTACTTGATTGAATTCAGATATCATAGATGATTTTTCTGTTACAATAGGATTCAATAAAACCTTATAGTTTTTTATTAAACTCATACTGATAATGCCTTTTTCTCAATACTCATTACCGCATCTTTGCTCATAACAAGTTTTTCGTATTTAATAATATCAAATACATTTACACCATCAGTAGTTGTGTATTTAACTTCTTTTAAGTTACGGCTAGAAAGAGCAAAATTGTTATCAGGCTTTTCACTTTCAATAATAAATGCTGATTTAATATTTAATTTCTCAAGCTGTTTTTTCAAAGAACTTGTTTTTACTTCTTTAATTTTTAGGTCATCAATTAAAATAATATTATTGTCCTTCATTTTTGATGATAGGGCGTGAATTAAACCAAGCTTTTTAGCTTTTCTTGATAAGTTTTTTACAGCTCTATCACCCTTTAAACTATGAGCCATTCCACCACTTCTAAAAATATTTGCTTTTTTTGATCCATGTCTAGCTGTACCACCACCTTTTTGTTTTCCAACTCTTTGTGTTGTACCTTTAACTTCAGATCTATTAAGAGTTTTAGCTCTAAATGGGTACTTTTGAGAAGCGCGCCACTGAACTACAGAAGCAATTAATTCTGAGTTTGGTTCTAAATTAAATACGGCATCATTAAGCTCTAGCGTCTCAATTTTTTTACCGTCTAAATTATGTACATCTACTAACATTACTAATTCTCTTTATTTCTTTTTCTTTGTATCAACTTCGAGTTTTATATCTACGTCTTTACTTGGTTTGTTTTTAATTGAATCTTCTAATACCAACCATGCACCTCTTGCGCCTGGTGTCGCACCTTTAACACACAATATATTTTTTTTAACATCGATTTTAACAACCTGAAGATTTTGTAAAGTTTTATGATCATCACCCATATGGCCTGCCATTTTTTTACCTTTGAAAACTCTACCAGGATCTTGACATTGACCAGTTGAACCGTGCGACCTATGTGAAACAGATACACCATGAGATGCTCTCAAGCCACCAAAATTATGTCTCTTCATAACGCCTGCAAAGCCTTTACCTTTAGTAAATCCTGAAACATCAATAAATTGACCTTCTTCAAAATGATCAGCATTAATTTCATCACCAGCCTTAAGTTCTACAGATTTATCAATTTTAAATTCTTTAGTAATTTTGAGTGGATTTAAATTTTTTTTCTCAAAATAAGTTTTAACTGACTTTGATAGTTTAGAGATTTTTTTTATTTCATTGGCACCAATTACTAGTTTATCTAAATTGGAATTTTCATCTGATATTCTTTCAACCACCTTGCAGTCTTCGATGTGAAGAACTGTAACGGGTATATTAATACCATTTGGAGTATAATAATTACTCATTCCAATTTTCTTTGCTATTAGTCCAGTTCTCATAATTATAACTTAATTTCTACATCTACGCCTGATGCTAAATCTAACTTCATTAAAGCATCAACTGTTTGAGGTGTTGGGTCTACAATTTCAATTAATCTTTTGTGAGTTCTAATTTCAAATTGTTCACGACTTTTTTTGTTAACATGTGGAGATCTTAATACTGTAAAGACTTCGTTGTTGGTGGGTAAAGGGATAGGTCCTTTTACAAACGCACCTGTTCTTTTTGCTGTATTAACAATTTCGATTGAAGACTGATCTAATATACCATGATCGTATGCCTTTAATCTGATTTTTATATTTTGATTATCCATAATTAATTATTAAGCAAATTTTGCTTTAACCTCATCCTGTACATTTTGTGGAACTTGTTCGTAATGATCAAAGAACATAGAGTATTGAGCACGACCTTGGGTCATAGATCTAAGTGTATTTACATAACCAAACATATTTGCCAATGGAACCATTGCACTGATACTAGCATCACTACCTCTAGTCTCACTACCACTTACCTGACCTCTTCTACTGCTTAAATCACCAATTACATCACCCATATAATCTTCTGGAGTAACAACTTCTACTCTCATAACCGGTTCCAATAATTTTGGACTTGCTTTTTGACAAGCTTCTTTAAAACCCATTCTTCCAGCTAATTCAAATGCTAGGCTGCTAGAATCAACATCATGATATTTTCCATCAACAAGTGTTACTTTATAATCAATTATAGGGAATCCAGCAATTACACCTGAATCTGCAACACCTTCAACACCTTTTTCGACACCAGGTATATATTCTTTTGGAATATTACCACCTTTAATTTTATCTTCAAAAATTCTGCCGCTGCCTGGCTCACCACCTTGAACAATAATCTTAACTTCAGCAAATTGACCTGCACCACCACTTTGTTTTTTGTGTGTGTAAGTAACTTCAACTTCTTTTGAAATTGTTTCTCTATAAGCAACCTGAGGTGCGCCAATATTCGCTTCTACATTAAATTCTCTTTTCATACGATCAACAATAATATCTAAATGAAGTTCACCCATACCTTTAATAACTGTTTGCCCAGATTCTTCATCGGATGTAACTCTGAATGATGGATCTTCCTTAGCTAGCCTAGCTAATGCTTCACCCATTTTTTCTTGGTCAGCTTTAGTTTTAGGCTCTACGGCAATTTCTATAACAGGCTCTGGAAAGTCCATAGACTCTAAAACAATTGGTTTTAAAGGATCGCAAAGTGTTTCACCTGTAACAGTATTTTTTAAACCAGCTACAGCAACAATATCTCCAGCATAAGCAACTTTAATATCTTCACGATCATTTGCGTGCATCAATAACATTCTACCAATTTTTTCTTTATTTTCTTTTACCGAATTAAGTACAGATGAACTAGTTTCTAGTTTTCCTGAATATATTCTAACAAAAGTTAATGTTCCTACAAAAGGATCAGTCGCAACTTTAAAAGCAAGTGCTGAGAAAGACTCACTATCAGATGCATCTCTAGTAATTTCATCTTCGCTATCTTTAAGTGTTCCAGTGGCCGCTTGAACTTCACTAGGGTCAGGCATAAAATTAACAACAGCATCAAGTAGTGGTTGAACACCTTTATTTTTAAAAGCGCTACCTGTTAAGATTGGAACAAACTTAAAATCGATGGTTCCTTTTCTTATACATCTAATTAATGTTTCTTCATCAGGTTCTTCACCATCTAAATATTTTTCTAAAACGGCTTCATCTTGTTCAACAGCCATTTCAACCATTTCCATTCTAAATTTTTTAGCTTCTTCTTTTAATTCATCTGGAATGTCAACATATGAGAAATTCGCACCAAGGTCTTCATTGTCCCATAAAATTCCTTTATTCTTAACTAAATCTATTACACCTTTTAAATTTGATTCGCTTCCCCATGGCAGTTGAATAACTAAAGCATTGCATTGAAGTCTGTCTTTAATCATTGCCAAGCATTTATGCCAATCAGCACCTGTTCTATCCATTTTATTGATAAAACACATTCTAGGAACGTTGTATCTGTTGGCTTGTCTCCAAACAGTTTCGGTTTGAGGCTCAACACCTGCAACACCATCAAATACAGCTACAGCACCGTCAAGCACTCTTAAAGATCTTTCAACTTCAATAGTAAAATCAACGTGACCTGGTGTATCGATAATATTAATTCTATGATCATTCCAAAAACAAGTAGTAGCTGCAGAAGTTATAGTAATTCCTCTTTCTTGTTCTTGTTCCATCCAGTCCATAGTCGCAGCACCATCATGAACTTCACCAATTTTATGACTTTTACCTGTGTAATATAATATTCTCTCTGTAGTGGTTGTTTTACCTGCATCAATATGGGCCATGATGCCTATATTTCTGTATTTATTTAGGGAAACTTCACGTGTCATTTGATTACCACCTAAAGTGAGCAAATGCTTTATTTGCTTCAGCCATTTTATGAGTATCTTCACGTTTTTTAATTGCAGAGCCACGGTTATTTGCTGCGTCAAGAAGTTCAGATGATAGTTTATCAATCATACTTCTTTCTTTTCTGCTTCTTGCCGCCTTTACAATCCATCTGATAGCTAAGGCTTGTCCACGATTAGATTTTACTTCTTGAGGAACTTGGTATGTTGCACCACCAACACGTCTTGATCTTACTTCAAGAGCTGGTTTTACATTTTCTATAGCTTTATTAAAAACTTCAATAGCAGCATCAGTGCCTTTAGATTGAATAGAAGTAAAAGCTTGATCAATAATTTTTTCTGCAGTTGATTTTTCGCCACCAATCATAATTGCATTAATGAATTTAGAAAGAACAAGACTGTTATAAACTGGGTCTGGTAAAACTTGTCTAATTTGTGCTTTTCTTCTACGTGACATAATATTTATTTATTTCTTTGGTTTCTTTGCACCATAGTGCGATCTTCGTTGTTTTCTATCAGAAACTCCTTGTGTGTCTAACACGCCACGGACAGTGTGATATCTAACACCAGGTAAATCCTTAACACGACCACCACGAATTAAAATTACAGAGTGTTCTTGTAGGTTGTGGCCTTCACCACCAATATAACTTGTAACCTCAAAACCATTTGTAAGTCTCACACGTGCAACTTTTCTCAGTGCTGAGTTAGGTTTTTTTGGAGTTGTTGTATAAACACGAGTACACACACCACGTTTTTGTGGGTTAGCTTTTAAAGCAGGTACCTTACTTTTTTTAAGAACTTTAGTTCTTGGTTTTCTAACTAGCTGACTAATAGTCGGCATACATATTTCTCCACTTCAAGTTTTCTAACTTGAAAAATAGTTAACAGTTTTAAATTCTTTGTTTTAAAAGAAGCGTTTAGACTTAACTACGATACTTCTATTAAGGTGAGCGCATAATACTTATTGCACGACCAAGGTCAACATAAATTATTCTATATTTTGTTGAATTTCTGCCGTTTCCAGCTCTCTTTTTGCTCTCATGGCAGCCATTTCCTCTTTTGCAGTATTATCAAGGTTTTTAGCCCTTTTTTCTAGCTGCTTAAAGGTTCTACCAGTTCCAGCAGGAATTAATCTTCCAACAATTACATTTTCTTTAAGGCCTTGAAGCGTATCTACTTTACCCTTAATTGCTGCATCAGTAAGAATCCTAGTGGTTTCTTGGAATGATGCGGCTGAAATAAATGATTTAGTTGATAGTGAGGCTTTAGTAATACCTAGAAGAATTGGTTTTGCTACCGCTAATTCTTTTCCTTGAGATGCCAATTCCTCATTTTCAGTTAAATAATCAACTCTTTCAATTTCTTCATTTGCAATAAAGCTACTGTCACCCGAACTAACAACCTTAACTTTTTTAAGCATTTGTCTACAAAGTACTTCAATATGTTTATCATTTATTTGAACACCTTGAAGCCTATATACTTCTTGCACTTCATTGATTAAGTAATTTGCTAAAGGTTCAATTCCTAGAATTTCTAAAATATCATGTGGATCAGGATTACCATCTAGTAAGTAGTCTCCTTTTTCAATTTTTTCACCTTCTTGATAAGCAACTTGCTTACCTTTAGGTATTAAATATTCCTTAGGCTCTTCATGTTCATCTTCTGGTGTTACAATAACTTTTTGTTTTCCACGCATATCTTTTCCAAAAGATATATATCCAGAATTTTCAGCTATAACTGCAAAATCTTTTGGTTTTCTCGCCTCAAATAACTCAGCAACTCTAGGCAATCCACCTGTAATATCTTTGGTTTTAGATGCTGCTTGGGGTGTTCTTGCTAAAATATCACCTGCGTGAACTTCAGCACCATCAGCTATAGATAAAAGAGATTCTGGTGGAAGAAAATACCTTGCCTCAGTACCATTTGCTAACATTATAACTTCACCACTTTTATCTCTTAATGTAATTCTAGGTTTTAAGTCAACACCTTTAGGGTTGGCTTTCCAGTCCTTAACTTTCATATTTGTAAGACCTGTTTTTTCATCAGTTTCATCTGTTAAAGATATACCTGATTGTAAATCAACATAGTTTGCAGTTCCAGTTTTTTCAGAAATTACAGGATTAGTAAATGGATCCCATTCACAAATCTTAGTACCATGAGATACATTAGAATCTTCTTTCACAAGAATTCTTGTACCATAAGGAACTTTATAGTTTGCTAATTCTTTTCCAGATTTATCTTGAATTGCCAATTGACAGTTTCTACCCATAACAATTAAGTCACCCTTAGAGTCTTCAACGGTATTTTTGTTTAGTATTTTAAATATCCCCTCACAGTTAACTTCAACAAATGATTGATCATTTATTTGCGCAGTTCCACCAATGTGGAAAGTTCTCATTGTTAGCTGAGTACCGGGCTCACCAATTGATTGTGCTGCAATCATGCCAACAGTTTCACCCAAATTCACTAAGAAGCCACGAGCTAGATCTCTTCCGTAACACTTAACACAAAGTCCACGTTTAGACTCACATGTAAGCGCAGATCTAATATAAACGTTTTGAATTCCAGATTCTTCAATCTGATCTGCAATTATTTCTTCAATATAATTTCCTTTAGCAACTATTAATTCTTCAGTAATAGGGTGTTTAATATCCTCTTGAGCAAATCTACCTAAAACTCTCTCAGAAATTGAAACAATTACTTCGCCACCCTCGACAACATCACTAACTCTAACACCAATATTAGTATTGCAGTCCTCTATAGTAATGCTTGCATCTTGAGCTACGTCACAAAGTCTTCTTGTTAAATATCCAGAGTTAGCAGTTTTAAGCGCTGTATCCGCTAAGCCTTTTCTGGCTCCGTGAGTTGAATTGAAATATTCAAGTACATTCAAACCTTCTTTAAAATTTGAAATAATCGGAGTTTCGATAATATCACCTGAAGGTTTTGCCATTAAACCACGCATTCCAGCAAGCTGCTTCATTTGCGCAGCTGAACCACGAGCACCAGAATTTGCCATCATATAGATTGAGTTAATAGGTAATTCACGTTTAGTAATAGGATCAACTTTTACTGATGAAATTTCATTCATCATTTCTTGAGCAACTCTATCTGTGCACTTAGCCCAAGTATCAATCACTTTGTTATATTTTTCTCTGCTTGTAATCAATCCATCATTATATTGTTTTTCAAATTTTTCGATTTGTTCAGAGGTTTCATTTATTAAACCTTCTTTTGTATCAGGAATAATCATATCGTCCTTACCAAAAGATATTCCTGCTTTATATGCATGATAAAAGCCAAGTTCTTTTATGGCATCGGCGAATAAGACCGTATCTTTTTGACCGCAATATCTGTAAACAACATCAATTAACTCTGACATTTCTTTTTTTGCTAATATTCTATTTACTAGAGAAAATTTTAAATCTTTATTTTTAGGAAGTAAATTCCACATAATAAATCTTCCAGCTGTGGAATCCATTCTTTTAATTTCTTCTATTCCATCGTCGTTTGTTATCGTGATACGAGATGTAATCTTTGAGTGAAGAGTTATAGCTTTATTTTCTAAAGCCTGTTCAATCTCATTTATGTCTTTAAAAATTGAACCTTCTCCTGGCTCATTATTTTTTTCTTGTGTTAAATAATAGATTCCTAAAACAATGTCCTGACTTGGAACAATTACAGGTTTACCATTAGCTGGGTTTAAAATGTTATTAGTTGACATCATCAATACCCTTGCTTCTAACTGTGCTTCAAGACTTAAAGGAACATGAACAGCCATTTGGTCACCATCAAAGTCAGCATTAAATGCAGTACAAACTAATGGATGTAGCTGAATTGCTTTGCCGTCAATCAATAGAGGTTCAAAGGCTTGAACACCTAATCTGTGAAGTGTTGGAGCTCTATTAAGAATAATTGGATGTTCTCTAATAACTCTATCTAATACATCCCAAACTTCAGGACGTTCATTTTCAACAAGTTTTTTAGCTTGTTTCAGTGTCGTAGCTAATCCAAGAGATTCTAATCTTGCATAAATGAAAGGTTTAAACAGTTCAAGTGCCATCTTTTTAGGAAGTCCACATTGATGTAACTTTAGTTCTGGACCAACCACAATTACAGAACGACCAGAATAATCTACTCTTTTACCCAGTAGATTCTGTCTAAATCTTCCTTGTTTACCTTTTAACATTTCAGCTAAAGATTTTAGGGGTCTCTTATTCGTACCAGTAATTACTCTACCTCTTCTTCCATTATCAAATAATGCATCAACTGATTCTTGAAGCATTCTCTTTTCATTTCTGATAATAATGTCAGGAGCTCTAAGTTCTATTAAGCGTGCTAATCTGTTATTACGATTTATAACTCTTCTATATAAATCGTTTAAATCTGAAGAAGCAAATCTACCACCATCAAGAGGAACTAGCGGTCTTAATTCAGGTGGTATAACTGGAATTACAGTTAAAATCATCCATTCTGGTCTATTGCCAGAAGATATGAAGGCTTCATAAAGTTTGATTCTTTTTAATAATTTTTCTGAGAGTGCTACCGCTTTAGTATTTTCAAGTTTTGTTCTTAATTGAGCGGCAACTTCTTCTAGCTCAATTTTCTCTAGTACTTTTCTTACTGCTTCAGCCCCAATGCCAGCAGTAAAGGCATCTTCACCCCACTCTTCTTTTGCTTTTTCTAACTCATTTTCATCTAAAAGTTGATTTTGCTCTAACGAAGTTAAGCCAGGTTCTGTAACCATGAACTGTTCAAAATAAAGAACTTTTTCAAGATCTTTTAGCTTCATATCAACCATTAAAGCTATTCTACTTGGTAGAGATTTTAAGAACCAAATATGTGCAACGGGAGCAGCTAGTTTAATGTGACCCATTCGTTCACGCCTAACATCTTTTTTTGTAACTTCAACACCACACTTTTCACATATGATACCCTTAAATTTCATTCTCTTATATTTGCCACATAGACACTCATAGTCTTTTATGGGACCAAAAATTCTTGAACAAAATAGTCCATCTCTCTCTGGTTTAAAAGTTCTATAATTTATAGTTTCAGGCTTTTTAATTTCACCATAAGACCATGATAGAATTCTTTCTGGACTAGCAATTGAAATTCTAACCTGATTAAAGTCACTACGAGATGCAGCGGGGTTAAAAATATTCATTATTGACTGTGACATAGCTTTTTTATTCCTAGTTTGTATTTGATAGTTCGATGTTTAATCCAAGAGCTCTTATTTCCTTTATTAGCACATTAAATGATTCAGGTGTTCCTGATTGGAATACGTCCTCACCCCTAATAATTGTCTCATATACTTTTGTTCTACCGGCCACATCATCAGATTTAACTGTAAGAATTTCTTGTAAAGTATATGCGGCACCATAAGCTTCAAGTGCCCAAACTTCCATCTCACCGAATCTCTGTCCACCAAATTGTGCTTTACCACCTAATGGTTGCTGAGTTACTAAACTATAAGGGCCAATTGATCTTGCATGAATTTTATCATCTACAAGGTGGTGGAGTTTTAACATATATATTATTCCAACTGTTACTTGACGTTCGAATTTATCTCCTGATATTCCATCCCATAAATCTGACTGACCACTCTCATTAAAGCCTGCTTGCTTAAGCATTGCAGAAATTTCTGATTCACTGGCACCATCAAACACTGGTGTCTTAATCGGCACACCTGATATCAAATTTCCAGCTAATTCAATTTTTTCTGATTTATTAAGTGAGGCAATATCTTCAGAAAATTGTTTTTCTCCATAAACAATTTTTAAGCCATCATCAATCAAGCTCATGTCATTATTTTGCTTGTATTGTTTAAGTGATTTATTGATCATGTCTCCAATACCTGCACAAGCCCAACCTAAATGAGTTTCAAGTATTTGACCTACATTCATACGACTTGGAACACCCAGTGGATTTAAAACAATGTCTACAGTTCTTCCATCAGCTAAATAAGGCATATCTTCAACTGGGTTAATTTTACTGATAACACCTTTGTTTCCATGTCTACCAGCCATTTTATCACCTGGTTGCAATTTTCTTTTAACAGCTACAAAAACTTTGACCATTTTCATAACACCTGGAAGAAGCTCGTCACCTCTTTGAACTTTATTAACTTTATTGTCGAAAACTTTTTGAATAGCAGCTCTTGCTGTATCATATTGTTTCTTTAAGTTATCAAATTGCTCTTTATCGTTTTTATTAGATAATTCTATTTTCCACAAATCAGCTAAGTTAACTTCACCAGAATCAGATGAAGGAATATTTTTTTCACCAATTAAAACTGAAAGTCTTTCTTTTGTATTTCTATTAAGAATACCAAGTTCTGCTTCTCTATCATTTGCTAATTTTTCTATTTCATCCCTTTCAATAGCAAGTGCCCTATCATCTTTTTCAATACCATAACGATTGAATACTTTAACATCTACGATTGTGCCACTAGAACCTGGAGGCAGTCGTAAAGATGTATCTTTTACATCTGTAGCTTTTTCACCAAAAATAGCTCTGAGTAATTTTTCCTCTGGAGTAACGGGACTCTCACCTTTTGGAGTTACTTTACCAACTAAGATATCACCTGGATGCACTTCTGCACCAACATATACAATTCCCGCCTCATCAAGATTACTTAACATTTCATCTCCAACATTAGGTATGTCTCTTGTAATTTCTTCAGCACCAAGCTTGGTATCTCTGGACATTACTTCAAAATCATCAATATGAATTGATGTAAACTTATCTTCTTGAACTATCTTTTCAGAAATTAAAATAGAGTCCTCAAAATTATACCCACGCCATGGCATAAAGGCCACAACTACATTTCTACCTAGACCAAGTTCACCAAGGTGAGTTGATTGACCGTCAGCAATAATATCACCTGGTTTAACTTTATCTCCAACTTTTACTAATGGACGTTGATTAATACATGTACTTTGGTTAGATCTTTGAAATTTCTGCAATGTGTAGATGTCAACACCAGACTCTTCTGAGCTAATATCTTCTGTTACCCTTACTACAATTCTCTTACCATCAATCTTATCTACAATACCTTCTCTTTTTCCAATAATTGTTACACCAGAATCAATTGCAACTTTTTGTTCGACACCCGTACCAACTAAAGGTGATTCAGCTTGTATTAAAGGTACTGCTTGTCTCATCATGTTTGATCCCATTAAGGCTCTATTGGCATCATCATTTTCTAAAAATGGTATTAAAGATGCTGCGCAAGAAACAACTTGTTTTGGAGAAACATCCATATAGTCAATCTCACTAGGTCCCGTCATAACAAAATCACTATCTCTTCTTGAAGAAATTAATTTTGTTAAGAAATCACCTTTGTCACTAATTTCAGTATTTGCTTGAGCAATAGTAAATTGAGATTCTTCCATTGCAGAAAGATAATCAATTTGATTGCTTACTTTGCCATCAATAACTTTTCTGTAGGGGCTTTCAATAAAACCGTATTTATTTACCTTGGCATGTGACGCCAAACTATTTATTAGTCCAATATTTGGACCCTCAGGAGTTTCAATAGGACATATTCTTCCGTAGTGTGTTGGGTGTACGTCTCTTACTTCAAATCCAGCACGCTCTCTACTTAAGCCACCTGGTCCTAGTGCCGATAGTCTTCTTTTGTGTGTAATTTCAGCCAGAGGATTTGTTTGGTCCATAAATTGTGAAAGTTGTGATGTTCCAAAAAATTCTTTAAGCGATGCCACTAGTGGCTTTGCGTTAATAATATCTTGAGGAGTAACCGCATCTACTTCAAGTGAATTCATACGTTCTTTAATAGAACGTTCCATTCTAATTAATCCCATTCGGAAAACATTTTCAGTTAATTCACCAACCGACCTAACTCTTCTGTTTCCTAAATGATCAATATCATCAATTTCACCTTTACCTGTTCTTAAGTCAATCACAGTTTTAATAACCGCTATAACATCTTCACTTCGTAATACAGTTACATCATCAGGGCATTCTAAGTTTAATCGAAAATTCATCTTAACACGACCAACATCAGATAAGTCATACTTGTCAGTCTTAAAAAATAATGAGTTAAAAACTTCAAAAGCAGCTTCAATGTTTGGTGGTTCACCAGGTCTTAATACTTTATAAATTTCAACAACCGCATCTTCTGGTGTTAAATTTTTATCAAGACGTAAAGTATCTCTAATAAATGCACCGACGTTTATTCCATCTACATTCAATACTTGAATATTTTTTAAACCTAGTTCGTTAATTTTTTCTAGTACCTCTGGTGTAATTTCATCAGAAGCTTCAAAATATACTTCACCAGATTTATCATTGATTATGTCTTCGGCAAGATACTTGCCTATTAGATTGTCCGGTATTAATAATATATTTTTCAAACCATCTTTAGCTAATTTAGCAGCAATTGCAGGGTTAATCTTTGTGCCTTGTTTAATAACTACTTTGTTAGTAGATGCATCAATTAGATCTTCTTGTAATTTAGAAACCTTGATATTTTTTGGATCAAAGGGGATTTCCCAATTTTCTGATTTAGATGATTTTTTACAATTTATTAATTCATAAAACATTCCTAAAATATCGTCTCTATCAATTCCCATCGCCATTAAGAATGTAGTGATGTGAATTTTCTTTTTTCTATCAATCCTAGTATAAAGAATGTCTTTATGATCAAATTCAATATCTAACCAAGAACCACGATAAGGTATTACTCTAGCTCCAAATAATAGCTTGCCACTTGAATGTGTTTTACCCTTGTCATGATCGAAAAATACACCTGGACTTCTGTGCATTTGACTTACAATAACACGCTCAGTTCCATTGGTAATAAATGTACCTCTGTCAGTCATTAGCGGTAAGTCACATAAGTAGATTTCTTGTTCTTTAATATCTTTTACAGTTCGAGACTCAGTTTCTTCATCAATATCAAAAACAATCAATCGAAGTTTAATCTTAAGGGGTGCAGCATATGATTTATCTCTTTGTCTACACTCATCAACATCAAATTTAGGCTGATCAAAATCATATTCTATAAATTCAACGTGAGCTGAGCCTGAAAAATCTTCTAATGGAAATACACTTTTAAAAACTTTTTGGAGACCTTTGTCAGGTCTTTCAGATGGTTTATGTCCTTCAAGTAGAAAGCTTGCATAAGATTCTTTTTGTATTTCAATTAAGTTTGGAAATTTCGTAACTTCCTTAAGAGATCCAAAGTTTTTTCGGACTCGTTTACGTTCAGTAAAAGATAATGAATTAACCATCAATAAATACTCGTATCCAATCACAACCAATCAAAAAATGATTAGTTGCTATAAAAAATTTTTAAAAAATTACTTAAGTTCTACAGTCGCGCCAGCTGCTTCAAGTTGAGCTTTCATCGCATCTGCTTCGTCTTTAGATATACCAGCTTTTACTTCTTTAGGAGCGCCTTCAACTAAGTCTTTAGCTTCCTTAAGTCCTAAACCAGTTATAGTTCTAACTTCCTTGATAACATTAATTTTTTTATCGCCAGCTGCTGCTAATACAACAGTGAACTCTGATTTTTCTTCAGCGGCATCGCCTCCCGCTACTGGTGCTGCTGCTGCTGCAACTGGTGCTGCTGCTGAAACACCCCATTTTTCTTCTAATAATTTTGATAATTCTGCTGCTTCAATTACAGTTAATCCTGATAGTTGATCAACGATTTGTTCTAGGTCGGCCATTTTTTAGTTCCCTTTCTTAAGATCTAATTACTTTTACTAAATGCATTTATTACGTTTGCTACTTTTCCAGCAGGTGCAGCAACTAATCCTGTAATTCTTTGCGCTGGAGCGTTCAATAATCCTATTAATTTTGCTCTTGTCTCGTCGAGTGATGGCAATTTAGATAATTCTAAGATTTTTTCAACAGTTAATATCTCTTTATTCATTATGCCGCCAATTATGGAAAGTTTCTCATTTGCCTTAGAGAAATTGGCTATTAGCTTAGTTAATTCAACTGGATCATTTGAATAAGCTATCGCAGTAGGACCATCAAAAAACTCTGACATTGCTGATTTTTCTGAACCGTCTAGTGCAATCTTAATTAATCGATTATTTGTAACCTTAATATTGGCTCCAGTTTCAAATGATTTTACTCTTAATTCACTGATCTCATTTACTGACATGCCTCTATAATGAAAGACCAAAATTAGATCATTCTCGCTAATTATAGATTTAATATTTTCAACAAAATTTGTTTTTTCTTGTCTATTCATTATTTTATATACTTAAACTTCCTAAATCTAATTTTATTCCAGGTCCCATTGTTGGGCTAATAGAAACGCCTTTAATAAAATCACCTTTTATTCCCGCAGGTCTATCTTTTGAAATAGTTTCTACAAAAAATTTAATATTTGCAACTAACTCAGCTTTATTAAATTTTGATTTACCTACACCTGAGTGAATAACTATACCATTAGTTTTATATTCAAGCTCACCAGCTTTAGCATCTTCAACTGCTTTTTTAACATTAGCTGTTACAGTACCAAGTTTTGGATTTGGCATAAGTCCTCTTGGGCCAAGAACTTGTCCAAGCTTTCCAACTTTAGCCATCATGTCAGGAGTTGAAATACATCTATCAAAATCAGTAAAGCCAGCTTTAACTTTTTCAACTAATTCATCTCCACCAACTAAATCTGCTCCCGCTTCCTTAGCTTCTTCTTGTTTATCAGCATTAGCAAATACACAAACCTTAATAACTTTACCTAAACTTTTTGGTAACTGAATTTTACCTCTAACATTTTGTTCACCTTTTTTAGGATCAACATTTACATTAATTGCAATATCAATAGTTTCGTTAAATTTAGCTGTAGATGACTTCATAGCTATGTCTACTCCATCTTCTAATGAGTAAAATTTAGCTTTATCGAATTCAGAGTATATTTTTGTAATACGTTTTTTCATTAATCTAATCTGTTACTTCTATTCCCATTGATCTGGCAGAACCTATAATAATTTTCATACCTTGGTCAACTGTATTAGCGTTTAAATCTTTTAATTTTTTTTCAGCGATTTCTCTACATTTAGCCGTAGAAATTGAACCCGCACTCTCTCGACCAGGTTCTTTTGAACCTTTTTTAATATTTATTGCTTCTTTTATGAAATAAGATGCAGGTGGCATCTTAATTTCCATCTCAAAACTCTTATCTTTAAAGTAAGTCACTACTACTGGCAGAACAACTCCTGGCTGTTCACCTTTAGATTTATCGTTAAATGTCTTACAAAAGTCCATGATATTAATACCACGTTGTCCCAATGCTGGTCCAATAGGTGGTGCTGGATTAGCTTGTCCTGCTGGAATTTGTAATTTTAAATATCCTTCTATTTCTTTAGCCATATCTTACTCTTTCTCTACTTGTGTATATTCAAGTTCTACTGGTGTTGATCTACCAAAAATAGAAACTGAAACTTTAATTCTTGATCTTTCTTCGTCAATTTCTTCTATTAATCCAGTAAATGAAGCAAATGGACCATCTGTTACTCTTACTTGTTCGCCAACATCAAAAGTTATAGACGGTTTAGGTTGAGCAATACCCTCTTCAATATCTGAGAGAATTTTATTAATCTCAGCTTCAGGTACTGGTGAAGGTTTTCCTTGAACGTGACCAAGAAAACCTGAAACTTTTGGTAAGCCTTTTACCAAGTGATACGTCTCATCATTCATAATCATTTTAATTAAAATGTAGCCAGGGAAAAATTTTCGTTCCGCATTTCTTTTTTTACCATTTTTTACTTCAACAACTTCTTCCGTGGGAACTACTATCTTATCAAATGAGTCATCAAGCTCTTTTAGTTTAACTTTTTCCATTATTGAAGCAGCAACTTTTTTTTCATAGCCTGAATAAGCTTGAGCTATATACCACTTATGAGACACTTATAAACTCCACTCAATAATATTGTTTAAACCAAAAGAAAAGATTTGGTCCACTATCAAAAAAAATACAGCTGCAAAAGTAGTTATGATTAATACCATAACTGCTCCTGTAAGAGTCTCTCGAGTAGTAGGCCAAGTGACCTTGCTACCTTCTTTTCTTACTTCTTGTATGAATTTAATAGGATTCATTATTTTTTAAATTTGTTCACTTTCCTGGCAGGAGTGAGAGGACTCGAACCTCCAACCCCCGGTTTTGGAGACCGGTGCTCTACCAATTGAGCTACACTCCTCCAATTTTATGCAACTATTTCTGTAACAACACCCGAACCAACAGTTCGACCGCCTTCTCTAATTGCAAAACGTACACCTTTATCCATAGCAATCGGTGCAATCATTTCAACTTCCATTGAAATATTATCACCAGGCATCACCATTTCTGTACCTTCAGGTAACGAACAAACACCAGTTACATCAGTAGTTCTGAAGTAAAACTGTGGTCTATAGTTAGTGAAGAATGGAGTGTGTCTTCCGCCCTCTTCTTTTTTAAGAACGTAAGCTTCACATTTAAATTTAGTGTGTGGAGTAATAGTTCCAGGGTGAGCAAGTACTTGTCCTCTTTCAACCTGTTCACGCTCTACACCTCTTAAAAGTGCACCAATGTTATCTCCAGCTTGCCCTTCATCAAGAAGCTTTCTAAACATTTCAACACCTGTACATGTAGTTTTGATAGTATCTTTAATACCAACGATTTCAATTTCTTCGCCAACCTTAACGATACCTGTTTCAATTCTTCCAGTAACAACAGTTCCACGACCAGATATTGAGAATACATCCTCAACTGGCATTAAGAACGGCTTATCCATATCTCTTTTAGGTTGAGGAATAAATGTATCAACGGCTTCCATTAATGCGTTTATTGAATCTTTTCCTAAAGCAGCATCGCCATCTTCAATAGCAGCTAAAGCAGAACCTTTGATAATTGGAGTATCATCACCAGGAAAGCCATATTCATTTAGCATTTCTCTGATTTCTACTTCAACTAGCTCAACTAGTTCCGCATCTGCTTGGTCCATTTTATTTAAATAAACAACAATTGCTGGAACACCAACTTGTCTTGCAAGAAGGATATGCTCTCTTGTTTGGGGCATAGGTCCATCAGCACCATTAACAACTAAAATTGCACCATCCATTTGAGCGGCACCCGTAATCATGTTTTTTACATAATCGGCGTGTCCTGGACAGTCAACGTGTGCATAGTGTCTATTTGCAGTTTCATACTCAACGTGTGCTGTTGAAATAGTAATTCCTCTAGCTCTTTCTTCAGGAGCTTTATCAATATCAGCATACGATGTAAATTCAGCACCACCTGCTTCAGCTAATACTTTGGTAATTGCTGCTGTTAAAGTAGTCTTGCCATGGTCAACGTGTCCAATAGTTCCAACGTTACAATGGGGTTTACTACGATCAAATTTTTCTTTAGCCATTTTTTTGTTCCTCTCAAATTAAAACAAAGTTTATTATTTTATAATTCTTTTTTTACTTTTTTCTTTTTTCTTTTTTCGTTTCTCTTTCTTGGAGCGGGTGAAGAGAATCGAACTCTCGTAATCAGATTGGAAATCTGGAGCTTTACCACTAAGCTACACCCGCACATTCCATCTACTTACCTTTATAGGCACCTTAAATGGTGGAGGGGGTTGGATTTGAACCAACGTAAGCATAGCTAACGGGTTTACAGCCCGTCCCCTTTAACCACTCGGGCACCCCTCCCGAGGTAATTCTTAATATTTAAAAAGGTTTAAAAACAAAATGTTTCTTTATCTAAAAAAATATCCCAAGATAAGGTCTAATAATTATCTGAATTATTAGGCCTTAAGTGGTGTCTTATATGTAAAAAAAACAGGTTTATCAATAACTATTACACAGAAATGAAAAACTAATTTATAACAATCAAGTAAATGAAAAATAGATCAAAAAATAAGTCAAAATCAAGGAAAAACCAGGATCACTGGATTTATGGCTATCACGCAGTCATTGCAGCTTTAAAAAATGAAAATCGAATTAAATATCGCCTTGTTGTAGATGAGGGGGCCAAGAAAAAATTAGATAAAGAGCCAGATTTTTTTCTTCCAAAAGCTCTAACCCCCGCAATTAAAGAAAAAAATGAAATTGAGAAGCTTTTTGACCATAAAGTGAATCATCAAGGTATTGCTTTGAACGTTGAAAAATTACCTCAATTGAAACTGCAAGATTTTATTAATGACTTCTTAAATACCGAAAAATCAACTGTGGCAATCCTAGATCAACTAGAAGATTCACAAAATGTTGGCGCAATATTTAGATCAGCTTATGGACTAGGTATTGATGCTTTAATTCTTACAGACAGCAAGTCTGTTTCCGAAAATGATTTTATTGCAAAAACAGCTGCAGGTGGATTAGATAAAATTCCTTTTACAACAGTGACCAATATATCTTCAGCAATCAAAATTTTACAAGAAAATCAATTCTGGGTATATGGTTTAGATGGCAGCTCAGATAAGATGATTAATCAAATAGATTTTCCTAAAAAAACTGCTCTTGTACTTGGATCAGAGGCTGATGGCATGAGAAATATTACAAAGAATTTATGTGATGAAGTATTTAAGATTGGAATAAATAAAAATTTAGAAAGCCTTAATGTTTCTAATGCAGCTGCAATTACATTTTTTTATCTAAATACTAAATAAATTAAATTTATATTACTTTTGTTGCGATATTTGAAAAAAATGTTAATTTCTGCTTACGCCCCTATAGCTCAGTTGGTAGAGCAATTGATTTGTAATCAATAGGTCAGCTGTTCGAGTCAGCTTGGGGGCACCACTTTAGTCTGTATAACCTGCAATAGACTTAGCCGTTCTACTTTTCTCAATTGATCTATTATTCTTTAAAGTCCCAAAAATATAATCACCAGTCATATTCGTTATACCCCAATTATAATTCTCATTATGAAAATGATGACTCATATGCGAATCTTTTAATCTTTTTCCAATAGCAGTCATTGGTTTATAAGTTTTACTATGATGAGCTAAGTGCATCCATTCATACCAAAGGTGATACAGTAAGTGGCCTGTTATTGGAACTACAGCTGCAGAAAAACTCCACATTACTAAAGAGTAAAGAAGATAAGTTTGACCATAAATATAAATTAGGTATCTCCACGGCGCAAATTGTAATTTTATATTATCTGGATCTCTATGGTGGCCATGATGCAGTAGTATTTGATATCTACGATACCAACCATCTTTTTTTGTTAACTCTGCATGTAGTTGATACTTATGAACGTACCATTCATAAAATGGTGCAAGCACTATTGGAACAAAAAACCAATAGATATTATCAAGCAGTAAAGAGCTTGAAGTTATAAAATAAAGTCCCGAAATCAAAAAAAAGAAGAAACCAATTACAGTCGAGTGTGAAATGTAATTTTTGAATAAAGTAAACATATATAAATAATATAGGACGAAATTTTAATTCGTCCTATAAAAATTTATTAGTTATTTCTTATACTTAGCAGCCTCTTCTGAGCCACCTGTAGCATTTCCTTTACTATATGAGTGTTTACCCATACCAGCAAGTTCGCCATTCTGTACGATTAAATAAGGATCTCTAATTGGAGAACCATCAAAAAAGCACTCTAGTATTTCTCTGACACCATCAGCATATCTTGTTTGCGCAGATAAAGAGGTACCTGAAGTATGTGGAGTCATTCCATGATTTGGCATTGATCTCCATACATGATCATTGGGAGCTGGTTGTGGGAACCAAACGTCTCCTGCATAACCACTTAATTGCCCTGACTCTAATGCTCTTGCAATTGCATCTTTATCACAGATTTTTCCTCTAGCAGTATTTACAATGTATGCACCACGTTTCATTTTATTAATTAAATCGTCGTTAAACATATGTTCAGTTTCAGGATGAAGTGGACAGTTAATTGTCACTACATCACAAACAGCAACCATAGATTCTACTGACTCATGGAAAGTAAGATTTAATTCTTTTTCAACTTCCTCTGGTAATCTGTGTCTATCAAAGTAATGCATGTGAACATCAAAATGTTTTAATTTTCTTAAAGCATCAAGACCAATTCTTCCAGCAGCTACAGTACCTACATGCATACCTTCAAGGTCGTACGAACGATGAACTGCATCAGCAATATTCCAACCGCCTTCATTGATAATTCTATGTTGATTATGATAATCTCTAACCAAAGATAGAACCATCATTACAATGTGTTCCGCAACAGATCTTGAATTACAAAAAGTAACTTCAACAACATCGACTTTATGTTCCATGGCACCTTGTAAATCAACGTGATCTGAACCAATGCCCGCAGTGATTGCCATCTTTAAATTAGGCGCTGTTGCCATTTTTTCTTTTGTTAGATAGTAAGGAAAGAAAGGTTGTGAAATTACTACATCAGCATCAACTAATTCTTTATCAGCCTGACACCCATCACCATCTTTGTCAGAAGTAACAACCAAAGTGTGGCCAGCATCTTCTAAAAATTTTCTTAGTCCTAATTCACCAGATACACACCCAAGAAGTTCTCCAGGTGTGAAGTCTCTTGCTTTAGGTGATGGCAAACTCATACCATCTGGATATTTTTCAATTTTTGGAAGATCATCCCGGGCATACTTGCTCGGCATTCCACCTTTTGGGTCATCGTATAATATTGCTAATACTTTCATTTTTATTATCTCCTGTTCGTAAAATATTTGTTATTAATTTCCGTCGACCCTATATTAATTTTATATACTGTCTATAAAATTAGTTCATGAAAGAAGGGTCTAATTTCTCCATTTTTCTTCTAACTGCTGGCCATAAAAGTGCGCCTGCCATTCCTTGTGAAGCCTCACCCTGTTGCTTTGTAGTTTCAATAGCTTCAGTCGATGGAGCATTTAGTTCTAATTTTCCAGCCATAGCTCTGACTTGATATGTACACGCTCTTTCTAAAAAGTAGATATATGTAAATGCATCGGCAACATTTTTGCCAGCTGCTAGTGTTCCATGATTTCGTAAAATCATTAGATTTTTTTCTCCCAAATCAGCAACAAGGCGTTTCTTTTCATCTTCGAGAAGAGCTACACCCTCATAATCGTGGTAGGCTATTTGATTTCGAACTAGCATTCCAGTTTGAGCTAGAGGTAGAAGTCCATCTTTTAAAGATGCGACTGCTACACCATCATTTGAATGCAAATGAACAATACAATGTGCATCACTTCGTGCCTCATGTATTGCACTATGAATGATGAAGCCCGCAGGGTTAACAAAATTATTAGTTTCACTTATAATTTTACCATTGAGATCTACTTTAACAAGATTAGATGCTGTAATTTCATCAAATAAGTATCCATACGGATTAATTAAAAAATGATCTTCAGTTCCGGGTACTCGCGCAGAGATATGTGTAAAAATTAAATCATCCCAACCAAAATAAGGTATGGTTCTGTAAAAGGCTGCTAGATCAACTCTCACATCCCACTCTTCTTTTGAAACTGTATTTTTTACATCAACCATATTTTATAATCCTATTAAATTATTAACTGTCTTTTTCCAATTCGCATACATTAATTGGCGCTCGTCTGCATCCATGCTTGGAACAAAAACTCTATCAGATTTCCATAGATCTTCAATATCTCTAAGACTGCTAAAAAAACCAACTCTTAAGCCAGCTAAATAAGCTGCACCCATAACTGTAGTTTCATGGTTGGTTGGTCTTTCAACTTTTATATTCAAAATATCTGCTAAAAATTGCATCATCCAGTTGTTATTGGACATACCGCCATCAACACGCATAGTCATACCTTCTTCCATCTGATCGCCTAAATCTAATTTTAGAGACTCTAGTAAATCTTTAGTTTGAAAACATATTGATTTAAGAGCAGCTTTTACAATATCACCTTTTGAAGTATCCCTGGTAATTCCATAAATTGTACCTCGAGTATCTGACTTCCAGTAAGGAGCTCCTAGTCCTGTAAAAGCTGGAATAAACGTAATATCATTCTTACTACTTTTGATTAAACTTTCGATTTCAGAAACGTCATTAAATAGTTCCATTTCATCACGCAGCCACTGCACTACTGTCCCTGCGTTAAATATACTACCCTCAACGGCATACTGTTTTTTACCGTTCAATTTTGAAGCAATAGTAGTTAGTAATTTATTTTCAGATTTAATTTTATTATCATCAGTGTTTATTAAAACAAAACAACCAGTGCCATAGGTTGCCTTAATCATTCCTTTCTTTAAACAAAGCTGACCTACAGAAGCTGACTGTTGATCGCCTATTACTCCACCTATTGGAATCTCAATTCCAAAATGCTCTGGGTGGATTGTTCCAAAATCATCTATGTTTGACAGTACTTTTGGTAAGAATGATTTATCTACTTTAAATAAATCTAAAAGCTCCTGATCCCAGGTTTCATCTACAATGTTATAAAGCATTGTTCTTGAGGCATTAGTGATATCAGTTACATGCTGGGCTTTATTAGTTAGATTCCAAATAATCCATGTATCAATTGTTCCAACTATTAAATTTTTTTGATCTTTAGTATGCTCCAATAACCATTGTATTTTTGATGCCGAGAAATATGGATCAATAATTAGCCCTGTTTTCTCTTGAATAAGATTTGTATAATCTTTATCTGCTAGTTTTTGACAAATTTCTTGGGTGCGTCTGTCTTGCCAAACAATAGCATTATATAGAGGCTTGCCACTTACTTTATCCCAAGCAACTATAGTTTCTCTTTGATTAGTAATTCCACAACTTACAATGTCATTTTGAATAATAGCATTCCTCTTAAGAATAATTGCGATAGTCGATTTAACTGTTTGTATAATCTCTAGTGGATCGTGCTCAACCCAACCATTAGCTGGATAGATTTGCCTAAATTCAATACTTTCTTGATCAACAATAACCCCTTTTTTATCAATAAGTGCTGCTCTAGTACTTGAGGTGCCTTGATCAATGGCTAAAATATAGGAGCTTTTCGACATTTGTAATATTGTTTAGTAGTTGTTATATAATTATGAGATATTTTAAGCTAAAGACATAATTATTAATACTAAGAAATAACCATGAATTTACAAAAACCTTATTTTGTTAGCTCTGCATCGAAAGAAGCAATGCAATATAAGACTAAATTAGAAAAGCAATATGGATCATTCACTACTGATGAATGTGATGTAATTGTAGCCCTTGGTGGTGACGGCTTTATGCTTGAGGCAATAAAAGATGATCTCAATCTTAATTTGCCTATCTTTGGCTTAAATTTTGGTAGCGTTGGTTTTCTAATGAATGCGGTAAATGATGAGCATTTAATGGAACGTATTAATGCATCCCAATCTATTGACATTGCACCACTTAAAATGACTGCAACAACATCTGATAATAAAGTTCACACTGGTATGGCAATTAACGAAGTTTCGTTACTAAGAGAAACGCGACAAGCAGCAAAATTAAAGATAACAATCGATAACAATACCAGGCTTGATGAATTAATTTGTGATGGA
>CAJJAN010000022.1 GCA_905182145.1 uncultured Pelagibacteraceae bacterium | reverse complement strand
GGTCTTTTGTTTCTAAAATCTATGTAATATGAATGCTCCCATACATCGCAACCAAGTAATGTTTTTTGATTAAAGCAAAGAGGGTTTACACCATTTTCAGTTTTAGTAATTTTTAATTGATCATCTGTATCTTTAACTAACCAACACCAGCCACTTCCAAATTGACCAACACCAGCTGCTACAAAATCTTCTTTAAATTTATCAATACTGCCAAAAGACTCAACTAATGCAGCCTCTAATTCACTTGGCATATTGTGATTATTTGGTCCCATCATTTCCCAGAATTGATTGTGATTCCAATGTTGTGACACATTATTAAAGATACCATTTTGCGCTTTAGCAGTTGCATCATAAGTGCCAGTAATTATTTCTTCTATGCTTTTTGATTCCCATTCAGTACCAGCTAGGAGCTTATTACCATTATCAACATATGCCTTGTGGTGTAAATCATGATGAAATTCTAATGTTTCTTTACTCATGCCAGCTTCAGCTAGCGCGTCATGTGCATAAGGTAGGTTTGGTAATTCAAGGGCCATGGTGTCTCCTAATTTTTTAAATTGTTAAGAATGATATTATTGGAACTATCATATGTAAGCAATATCAAATAAGGTTAAATAACTGGAAAACAAGGGTTGAAAGAACAATGAAATTAATCGCAGTTACAACAAGTGTAGTTTTTTTACTGTTCGCTATACTTACTCTACCGATATTAGTCGATAAAAATATGAATCCAGTTTCAGATCATCCAGCTTTTGATGTCTCGGAGGAAGCCTTAAAATTACACGAAACTCTTTTTATCGGTGATTGGCACGCCGACAGTCATTTGTGGAATAGGGATTTATCGAAACGTTACAAGCGGGGACATGTTGATATTCCAAGACTGCAAGAGGGAAATGTAGCATTACAAATGTTTACTACTGTTACAAAATCACCTCGTGGACAAAATTATGAAAAAAATGAAACTTCAGCTAGTGACAATATTACTTCATTGGCTGTAATCCAAAGATGGCCAATTAAAACTTGGTCTAGTTTGGCTGAAAGAGCCATTTTCCAAGCTAATAAAGTTCATAAACTGGCTACTAATGATGTTGATAATTTTATGCTTATTAAATCACAAGCAGACCTTAATAACTTCATACAAAAAAGATCAAGCAATAAGAGTTTTGTTGGTGGACTTATTGGGACAGAAGGCTCACATGCATTAGATGGAGATTTAGAAAATGTAACACGTCTTTATGATGAAGGTTTCCGCATGATGAGCTTGCACCATTTTT
The DNA here is from genome assembly GCA_905182145.1 of uncultured Pelagibacteraceae bacterium. Lineage (GTDB taxonomy): Bacteria > Pseudomonadota > Alphaproteobacteria > Pelagibacterales > AG-422-B15 > CACCCN01. The sequence continues at coordinate 6,163 of CAJJAN010000022.1, read as the reverse complement.
TTGATAACAGACTTGGCGGATCATTACACGGTATAAGTGGGCAAGGTTTAACAAACTTTGGAGAACAAGTTGTTTTAGAAATAGAGAAGCTAGATATCATTTTAGATGTTTCACATTCTTCAGAAAATGTTGTCAAAGATGTGCTTAAAATTTCAAACAGACCAATCGTTGTAAGTCATACAGGTTTTTATGGCCACTGCCCATCGCCCCGAAACATTAATGATAATTTAATGGAAGATATAGCACGCAAAGGTGGTTTGATTGCGATAGGTTATTGGGATGCTGCAGTTTGTGATAACACTCCAAAATCAGTAGCAGAAGCAATTCATTATGGCATTAAATTAGTTGGTGCAGGGCATGTTGCATTAGGTTCAGATTTTGATGGAACAATTAATCCTGGTTTTGATACAGCAGAGTTAGTAGCAATTACACATGAATTACTTGAATTAGGTATTGATGATAATAGTATTCGATTAGTTATGGGAGAAAATATGCTAAACTTCTTACAAGAAAATTTACCTAAAATATAAATGACATTAAATTCAACATCGTACAAATATTTCTTATGGAGTCTAAAACTTGGCGCAATTCTAAATATATATTTTTTGTTACAGACTTTTGAAACAAAAATTTCTAGTGTCGATCCTTTTTTACTAATACCTGCGCAAATACTATTTTTTGTATCTGCTTACCGCTGTCTATTTCCAGTAGGTTATGTAAAAAATATCGTATTACACGATACAATTTTTTCCTCAATATTTTTGACTAGAAAATTAGCTACTTTTGTGGAAATAGCCTACATCTATATGTTCAGCTATGTACTGCGAATAGCCAATACAGGTGAGTTTTTCTTCTTAGATTTACTATCGTGGCTAATGGTTATTCAAGTCATAGTTTCACAAGGTTTTGTTTGGGGGGCTATATTATTTCAAAGAGAAAAATATTACTATTTTGAAGAATTTGGTTGGGCAATAATTTTTGCCCTAAATACTTTTATCAGTTTTGTAATATTCTTATATGGCAATAATTATGAGCAATATAAGATCTTAATTCAACTTAACTTAATTTTTGGTTGTTTCTACTTACCATGGCAATTTATTCATCTTCGCTCTATCAGTAAAAGAGTTGCTAAAAACTATGCCGCAAATTCTTCCATTCCAGATATTTCAATGAAGCTATTAGTAGACGGGTTAAATAAGTCTTTTTATTATAGAGAGCAAACTAGCAAACCCGATGCTTGGGGTGGGTTTGTTGGATTAACTTGGATGTTAAATTACTGGGCAACATTAATTCCAGTGTGGCTATATTTTATTATTTATACGTTTGCGAGCAATTAAACCTTTAACAAATTAAAGCTCAAGTCCAAAATCTATATTTTCAATGCTATGTGTAAGTTGTCCAGTTGAAATACGATCAACTTTTGTTTGGGCAATACTTTTTAAATTAGCTAATTTAATATTTCCAGATGCCTCACATTTAAACTTGCCATTTACAAGCTTTAAGCATTCTTTAATTTGTTTAGCATTCATATTATCTAACAGGACAACATCAATTTTTTCATTAAGGATTTCTTTAAGTTGTTTTATATTATCAACTTCAACAGTAATTTTCTTTTTTGGATAAAATATTCTTGCTTGAGCAATGCTCTCAATAATACTTGTTGCATTAGCAATATGATTATCTTTAATAAAAAAGAAATCATCTAGAGTCATACGATTTATATTGGCGCCACCTTCAGTCAATGCATACTTTTGCAACTCTCTTATGCCAACAATAGTTTTTCTAGTAGAAAATATCTTAACACCATAAGGCTTAGCAATTTTTGCGAATGTATATGCTTTTGTAGCAATCCCAGACATCAAGCCAAGAAAGTTTAGTGCGCTTCTTTCAGCCGCTAGAATGCTTTGAGTTCGTGCTTTTACTTTGAGTACAACTGTGCCTTTTTTTAAAAACTTACCATCTAATTTTTGACTTAAAACCTTGGTTTTTTTGTCTAATTGTTTAAATGTACTAATGGCAAAATCAATACCACATAACACAGCATCTTGTTTTAGCACTAAGGTTGCTTCAGATTTTTGTTCAGGGTTTATGATTGCTTGTGAAGTAATATCACCAAAGACACCTAAGTCTTCATTCAAAGCAGTTGTAACTTGTGCTTTAATGTAACTTTTAGTTAGCAACAAACTTCTCTTCAGTTAAGTCAATTTCTAATAGAAAAGAATTAAGATCTTTTTGTAAAGTTTCTTGAGATTGATCTATATGTTTTAAAAAATTATTATCCTCATTAGGATAATCAAATCGTAAATGACAACCGCGACTTTCAGTCCGCTTCAATGCACCAACTATTATAAATTTACTAACTAAAATCATATCGTTTAATTTAGCAGATAAACCACGGGCTTCTCTTTCAATACGAATTAAATCTCTTAGACCTCTAATTATAGAGTCTTGATTTCGAACAATACCTAAATTACGCATCATAGTAGAACGTAATTGCCAGATGAATTTTTTAGCACGAATTTTACTTCTAGTTTTTTCCTTATAAGTTTTAATAAATGAAGAACTCACAACTTCAACTTGCTGTTTAAATGGCTGTTTATTAATTTCTACTGCAACAATCTTACCAAATACTAATGCCTCTAATAAAGAATTACTTGCTAAACGATTTGCACCATGCACACCGGTCGCTGCAACTTCACCACAACACCATAAGCCTTCAACAGAAGTTCTACCAGTAAGGTCAGTCTTAACACCACCAATGTGATAATGGGCCACTGGGATAATTGGCATTAAATCTTTTGAAGGATCAAGTTCTGCTTTTACACAATATGAATGTACTTGGGGAAATTGAGTTTCAAAATGTTCTCCAATATTATTCCTACAATCTAAGAAAACTGAATTTCCTTTATCGATTTGTTGAAATATATTTTGTGCAATAATATCTCTAGGTGCTAATTCTACTTCAGGATGAACTCCAAGCATAAAACGTTCATTATTTTGATTAACCAAATGTGCTCCTGCACCACGAATTGCTTCTGTAGCAAGTGGGGTTGGGTCAAGGCCAAAATCTAATCCAGTAGGGTGAAACTGTACAAATTCCATATCTGTTAAAGTTGCACCAATTTGAGCTGCTAAAGCTATACCTTCACCATACGAACTTCTTGGATTAGTGGTATTTGCAAAAATACCACCTAAACCACCAGTAGCTAAAACAATATGGCTGCTTTGAATGACGACATGATTATTAGGTATATTCTTATCTGTAAATCTACCAATAACTCCATAAATAGTGTTATCTTCGTGCATAATACTATCAATCGATACATTCTCTAGAATAGTAATATGTGGCGATTGTTTCACTTCATTAATCAAACCACGCATAATTTCTATGCCTGAACTATCACCTTTTGAACCAACTATACGTTTATGCGAATGAGCGCCTTCAAGTCCTAAGTTAAAAGAACCATCAGGATTTTTATCAAATTGAACCCCAATATTCTCAAGATCTCTAATCACATTAGCAGACTCGGAAACAATTTTCCTGACCACAGATTCATTGGCTAAACCTTTAGCTGTTTTTAAAGTATCATTTAAATGAATTTCATTACTGTCATTTTTATCTACAGAGGCCGCAATCCCAGCTTGGCTCCAGCTACTTGAGGTATTTACACCAAGACTGCTTTTTGTAATTACACACACTTTACGTGGAGCTAGATTTAGAGCAACCGTAAGACCCGCAACGCCACCGCCAACTATAACCACATCAGGGGTATAAATTTGTTCTGTCATGATTTTAGTTACGACCTATTTCCAACATTCGCTCAATGGATAGTCTGGCTTTATCTACGTACTGAGGATCTATAGTAACCTCATGTTGATTGTAGATGATAGAGTCATATATTTTTTTTAATGTTATCCGTTTCATATGTGGACATAGATTGCAGGGCTTTATAAATTCAACATTAGGATTATCAACACTTACATTATCTGACATACTACATTCTGTAACCATTAGAACTTTTTCTGGTTGCTTTTCTTTTACATAGTTAGACATATTTGCTGTTGAGCCAGTAAAATCACAAACATCAACTACCTCTGGGCTACATTCTGGATGCGCGATAACTACTAAGCCTTTATGTTGCGCTTTATAGGCCAATATTTCTTGAGGTGTAAATCTTTCATGAACCTCACATTTGCCATGCCAATAAATAACATCAACATTGGTATGCTTTGCTATATTTTTTGCAAGGTATTCATCTGGTAAGAAGATTATGCGTGGTACATTTAAAGATTCAACAATATGTAAAGCATTACCGCTTGTGACACATACGTCAGTTTCTGATTTTACTTCAGCAGATGTGTTTACATAAGTAACTACTGGTACACCAGGGTACTTTTGTTTTAGTAACCTTATGTCAGCTGCAGTAATTGATTCTGCAAGCGAGCAACCAGCACGCATATCGGGAATAAGAATTTTTTTCTCTGGGCTTATTAGCTTTGCACTTTCAGCCATAAAATGAACTCCAGCTAGAATAATTGTCTCGGCATCAACCTCTTTAGATGCATATGCGAGTTTAAGTGAGTCTCCAACCACATCAGCAACACAGTGAAATATTTCTGGTGTTTGATAGTTATGAGCAAAAATTGCAATATTGCGTTCTTTTTTTAACTTAAGAATTTCATGAATCAGTGGAGCATGAAATGGCCATTCCACCTCAGGAATTACTTTAGCAACATTTTTATATAGTGGATCAGTAGTACTTCTGACCTCTGGAGTATACTCAGTTGGATATGTAGTATTTGTCTGTAACATGTTACTTTTGTTAATTATTCTTTATATTAAGTATAGTTAAATGTATATATTTCAACAAAGCTTAATTTTTTTCTAAAATTTGAGACTTTATATGCGGCCGTGGTGGAATTGGTAGACACGCAGGTATGAGGTATCTGTGCCTTACGGCTTGGAAGTTCGAGTCTTCTCGGCCGCACCAAGTTATTGTTTATAAGACTAACCAGTCTTGCTTATTTAATTCTAAATGATGATTTTCTAAATTAAAACTCATATCAATAGAAAGTTCTTTAGATAACTTTCTAAAAGTGATGTGTCCAAATATATACTGATCTTTTTGATAAATAATTTCACCTACAATATTATCATTCTCAAAAATATTACTATGATTTAAATCTACCTCTGTTTCTAATGTAAGAATAAATGGTAAAATAGTTCGAGGTATTTTATTTCTCAACTTCATTCGTGCGGTCAGTTCTTGCCCAACATAACACCCCTTTTTAAAATCAACTGCATTTAAAAGATGTAAGTTGTTTTCTAATGGATAAAATTTAGTTAGATCATCAATAAGATGCATATTCAAGATGCCATGTTTTAAAAAATGGTTAAGGCAATCTTCTTCACTTATTTCCAATGTATTGTTACCCAAAGCTTTATCGCTTGATACAACATGCATACCAAGCTTAGTTACCCTTGGATCAATAAAGGCAAAAGATTTATCATAGAGAATAGTTTTACCTAAACTATGATCTTCTAAACTAAATACAGATTCTTCTATAAAGGGTAAGAAATAATATTGATATAAATTAGAAATATCTTCAACATTAACTTTAGAACGAAGTTTATAAAAATTAAGACCTTTAATTAGTTCATCTTTAAATTTTTTATTTGTAACTAAAATTATATTATTATCAAAACTAGCTACATAAAAGTCAGCAATAAATTTACCTTGTGGAGTTAAAAGGCAAGAATAAATTGATTTAGTCTCGTTAACCTGTTCAATATTATTTGTGATAATATTATTAAGGTATTCTCTGGTGTCATCACCAGAAATCTTAATAATACTCATATCATTATTTAGGTGAGCTTTAATCATAATTTAAATAATCTAATATAATTATTAGATTTAATATATATATTACAGAGTAATGAAAATTCTACTCATTAGTTATAACAGGATAGGTGACACTATCTTAGCTACAGGCCTAATTAGTCATTTGTTAGACAAGTATAAGGATGCATCTTTTTCAATAATAACTAGCTCCATATCTGCAAGTATTTATCAAAATATGCCTAGGTTAGAGAATTTATTTATTGCAGATAAGCAAAAGTATTCAATGCACTGGTTTAGAATCTGGAATTTTAGCAGGAAAA
>CAJJAN010000021.1 GCA_905182145.1 uncultured Pelagibacteraceae bacterium | reverse complement strand
GCCACCTATGCCTATGATGGTAGAGAGAAAACCAATTAATGATCCATAAACATGCTTTAAATTATTTTTAGGAAAACCATCTGCCAATTGCCACTTATCTTGCCAAAAGAAAAATAGTAAGGCGATTAAGAAAAGTAGAAATGCATAAATTAACATTAATACTGAGCCAGATATATTTGAGACTACTAGTGCACCAAAAATAACTCCAATTATTAATGAGGGAGCTATTAATTTAACAAGCTTAAAATCAACCGCTTTCATTTTATAGTGTGAGTATGCAGATATGATTGAAGTTGGAATGATATTAGCCAGTGAAGTACCTACAGCTAAATGCATACGTGATTGTTCATCTATTTCAGCTAGAGTAAAAATGTAATACAGCGCCGGAACGATTACAACACCACCGCCAATTCCAAATAGGCCTGCAATCGTTCCTGCAAAAATGCCTGTGGTTAATAGAAGTACGATTAGTAAAACTAATTGATCTGATGGAATATTATTTAAAATTGTAGAAAACAAATTTTTACCAGTAATTGAAAGCTCTTATAATTTAATTTTATTTACCTGAAGGTAGCTCATTAAAAGGCTTAATTTTATCTTCACGTGTATCTTGAGGAAGCCCAAGTACTCTTTCGGCAATAATATTTCTTAATACCTCGTCAGTGCCTCCAGCTATTCGCATTGCCGTTGAAAACAATAAACCGTTTTGAAATACATTATTTAAAATAGCATTCTGCTCATCAAGCACGTATCCACCCATATCCATGAGATCTAGTGCGTACGAAGATACATCTTGCATTTTTGAAGCTGTAACCAATTTACTGATTGATAACTCTGGACCAGGTGTTTGACCTTTTGATAGTGCTGTGATGCTACGATACTTTGTATATTTTAAGCCTCTTGATTGAACATACCAATCTGCCATTTTTTGTCTAACTTCACTATTGTTAATAGCTAGACCATCTTCAACTTCTAAGTCTCTAGTTATTTCAAATATTTCATCAAAATCTAGTCCTGCAGGATCTCCCACTGCAAGTCTTTCATTCATTAACGTTGTTAAAGAAACTTTCCAACCATCACCCTCATTACCTAATCTTTGAGTATCAGGAATACGAACATCATTAAAAAAAACTTCATTAAAATTAGATGAGCCAGATATTTGCTCAATTGGTTTAACTTCAATTCCAGGAGTTTTCATGTCTAAGAAAAAATAGGTTAAACCTTTGTGCTTTAATGCACTAGGATCTGAACGGGCTACAATCATTCCATAGTCAGCAAAATGAGCGCCAGAGGTCCAAACTTTTTGACCATTTAAGACCCATTCGTCACCATCTTTTTCAGCTTTCATTTTAATACCAGCTAAATCTGATCCAGCAGATGGTTCTGAAAATAGTTGGCACCAAATTTCTTCACCATTTAGCATTTTTGGTAAATATTTAATTTTATCTTCATCTTTTCCCCAAACCATCATTGTGGGACCAAGCATGCCAATGCCGATTTCAAAATAACCTGAGTGTACAAAGTAATTTAGTTCTTCTTGTTGATAAATAACTTGCTCTATTGGCGTTCCACCAAAGCCTCCAAATTCTTTAGGCCACAGTATGCCGGCAAAACCAGCTTCAGCTTTTTTAGCTTGCCAATTCTTAGCATCTTGAAGTGCTTTGACTTGAGCCTCTTTACCTCTAAGAGTTTCAGGGGCTGCTGCGTTTGCAGAGGATGAACTAGTGTTAGTTCTTTTTTTAGCGTTTTTATCTAAAAACTTTCTAACTTCAGCTCTAAAAGCGGCTTCTTTTTCGTTATCATTAAAATCCATAATATACCTATGTTATATTTCTTTTCTCTAAATTAGAAATTAAATTTTCTTTCCATTTTCTAATACTTCCTAAATTTAATGACAGTAATTTTGATCTTCTATAAAATAAATGACAGTCATATTCCCACGTAAAACCAACTCCACCATGTATTTGAATATTTTCTTTTGAAGCATAATGAAAGGCTTCAGTCGCACTCACTCTTGCACCTGCTGCAGCTACTGGCAATTCCATCGAATCAGTGCTGAGTGCCCACGCTCCATAATAAGCATTAGACTTTGCTAATTCATTTTTGACATACATGTCAGCCATTTTATGTTTTAAAGCCTGAAACGAACCAATTGGCTTACCAAATGCATAACGTTCGATTGAATATTTTTTTGCTTCATCTAGAGCAACTTGCGCTCCACCAACTTGTTCAAATGCAAAAAGTACAGCTGCTCGATTTAATATATTTTGGATCATTGACCAACCCTCACCCTTTTCACCTAAAACACTGCAGGCTACATTACTAAATTCAATTTGACTTGAAGGTCTAGTGGGATCAAGCGTGTCCAAAAGTTTTTCTTCTACTCCAGCTTGATTAGTTTCAACAATATATAATGATAAGGAATTATGGTTCTGATTATTGTCAGAATTTGCAGCTACTATTAATACGTCTGCTACCTGACCATCGTTTACAGGTAATTTTTTTCCACTCAATTTATCATTTTCTACTTTAGAATTTATATTGTTAGTTCTGGGTGTTCCTTTTGTTTCAGGGAAAGCAAATGAACCAATCAATTCTCCTGATGCTATCTTTGGTAAGTATTGTTTTTTCTGATCCTCTGATCCATATGCTTTTAAAAATTCTGCAAAAATGTAAATAGAAGAAGAAAATGGAATTGGTGCAAGTGAGCGTCCTAATTCTTCTGCTATAACACAAAGCTCAAGCATGCCCAATCCTAAACCACCGTATTCTTCTGGTATAGCTGTAGCAGTCCAACCCATATTGACAACTTCTTGCCAAAGTTCTTTTGAATATTGATTTTTATTATTGTCTAGAACTGATCTGACTAATTTTCTTGAACATTTATCAGTTAAGAATTTTCTAGCCTGTTCTTGTAAAAGCTTTTGATCATCTGAGAAGTCAAAATTCATTTTGTTGAATTAGATTTCTTCTTGATTTGTATTTGTCGAAGTATCTTGCTCTGAAGTTTCAACTTCTTCCATAACTACTTCTTCAGTTGCAGCTTCTTCCATAACTACTTCTTCAGCAACTACTTCTTCAGCAACTACTTCTTCAGCAACTACTTCTTCAGCAACTACTTCTTCAGCAACTACTTCTTCAGCAACTACTTCTTCAGCAACTACTTCTTCA
>CAJJAN010000020.1 GCA_905182145.1 uncultured Pelagibacteraceae bacterium | reverse complement strand
GCTTTTTGCTTAACTTCACTAATAAATTTTTTAGCTACATCTAACGATACATCTGCTTCTAATAGTGCTCTGCGAATATCACGCATAGCTGTTTCCAAAGCAGTCTCATCAATTGATCCTGTTTTTTTTAGGCTACTAAATACGGCCTGAAGCCTATTACTTAAATTTTCAAACATATTTACTTTCAATGTGATCCAAACAACAAGTATTGCACCAATGGGCGAAACTCGCTGACTGGTGTCGACACCCTTTCACAAGGGTACCGCAGAATACTATTCTTGCGGAAAACTGCTGAAAATTAGTCTTAGGAGGCAGATATGTCAAGGTGAATTTTGAAATACTAAATAAACTGGTAAATTTAAGTAGCTAAAACTATAAGAATAATATGAAGAAATTTGATTTCACTAAAATGCACGGTCTAGGGAATGATTTTGTTATTATTGACGAAAGAGATATGAAAGTTAACTTATCTCGGACAGAAATAATTTCGGTTGCAAATAGGCATACTGGTATTGGTTGTGATCAATTAATTACAATTGGCATAAACTCAGAGTCAAATATTTTAATACGTTTCTTTAATTCTGACGGTGAGGAAGTGTCAGCTTGTGGTAATGGATCTAGATGTGTTGCCAGAATGCTAATGGAAGAAAATAATGCATCGCAAATAAATATTTATACTAAAGCTGGGTTATTAAGTTGTAAAAAAATTTCTAATAACATTATTAGTATTAATCTTGGTGTTCCTAAATTAAATTGGCAAGAAATTCCTTTGAATAAAGAATATGATACTAGCTTAATTCATTTTGAACTAAACAATATTTCAATTTCAAATCCATATTTTGTTAATGTTGGAAATCCACATGCTATTTTTTTTGTAGATAATTTAAATAATTTTAATATAGAAGATTTTGGTCCTTTAATTGAAAATGATAAAATGTTTCCTGAAAAATGTAATGTAACAATTGCTCAGGTAATATCTCCTAATCATATTAAAATTAACGTATGGGAAAGAGGAGCTGGCAAAACACTTGCCTGTGGAACTGCTGCTTGTGCAGCTACAGTTGCTGCATATTTAAAAAATTTAACTATTAATAAAATAGTGGTTTCTTTGCCTGGTGGCGATTTAGATATTGAATACAATTCAGATATAGTAATGTCTGGTGCTACTGAAGTAAGTTTTAAAAGTAGTTTTAAAATAAATTAATAGTTTGTTTAAAAATTTTACAAATAAATTAGAAAATATTTTTTCTTCCAAGAAAATTAATGAAGAATCTCTACTTGAATTGGAAGAGCTTCTTTTAATTTCAGATATTGGAATTGAAACTGTCGATAAAATAATCAATAAACTTAAAATTGAAAAATTTTCTCGTGAATTTGACTTGGCAGAAATTAAATCTAAACTTGCAGTAATAATATTAGATATAATTAGACCGTTTCAAGAAAAACTCCCAATAATAGAAGCTGACAAACCTAGTGTTATTGTTTGTGTTGGTGTAAATGGGTCAGGGAAAACAACAACAGTAGCTAAGTTAGCTCATTATTATAGTCAGATGGATTATAGTATTATCCTTGGGGCAGCTGATACCTTTAGAGCTGCAGCTATAGAACAGTTATCATTATGGAGTAAAGAATTAAATTTGGACGTAATTATTGGGGACCAGAACTCTGATCCTGCAAGCATTGTATTTAAATGCGTGGATAGAGTGTTAAATCATAAGATTAATCTGGGCATAATTGATACTGCTGGGAGATTGCAAAATAGGACAGACTTAATGGAACAATTAAAAAAAATTGATAAGGTTGTACAAGCTAAAAGTAATTTTTTAAATCAAAAAACTATAATGGTTATAGATGGCACAACCGGGCAAAGTTCTATTAAACAAGTTGAAGAATTTTCAAAATATATAAAAATTGATGGCATAATTATATCTAAACTTGATGGTTCTGCAATTGGAGGAACAATTGTAAGTATTATTGATCGTTTAAAAATTCCAGTATTTGGAATAGGAATGGGTGAGAACAAAAATAGCTTAGAAGAATTTGATGCTGAAAAATTTGTAAGTAAAATCTTAAATGATTAAAATTAACTATCAGTCATTTCAAGATGCAACTTATCATCATTATATGGATATTTCTCTAATTCAGATTCGTTAATTTCAATTCCTAGGCCAGGTTTATCTGATGGGATAACATATCCTTCTTCCCACTTTAGTGGATCTTTTACTAATGTAGAATCAAAGCCTGACCAAGTCTCAATACCTTCTAGAATTAGAAAATTAGAAATGCAAGTTGCAACTTGTACATTGGCAGCTGCAATTATTGGACCACAGTACATATGAGGTGCTATTTGTGCATAAGATGCTTCAGCAATGCTAGCAATTTTTTTTGCTTCTAAGATCCCACCAACCCTTCCAAGATTCATTTGAATGATTGATGCAGCTTCTTCTTTTAATAAAGCATTAAATTCATATTTTGTAGTAAGTCGTTCTCCAGTTGCGACAGGTATACTAGTTCTTTTTGCTATTGATGCCATTGCTTGAATGTTCGCAGGTGGCGTTGGTTCCTCTAGCCACATTGGATCAAATTTTTCAATTCTCTTGGCAAGTCTTATTGCACTAGCAGGGGTCATTTGCCCATGCGTTCCAAATAAAATATCACAGTTTTTGCCAACAGCTGTTCTCACAGAGCGAACAAAATTTTCTGCATGATCTAGTTCTTCTAGAGTTAAATTTCTTGGATCATTAGTAGTGTAAGTACTAATAGGGTCAAATTTTACCGCTGTAAATCCGAGCTTTTGATATTCTATTGCTCTTTCTGCAGCCAAATTAGCATCCGTGTAAACATTTGTTTTATCTGCTGGCTTTGGATAAAGGTAAGTATAGGTACGCAATTTTTCATTAACTTTACCACCAAGTAAATTATATATTGGTTGATTTAGTTCTTTGCCTACAATGTCCCACATGGCAATTTCTATTGCACTTAGAACTCCTGAAATTGAAATATCTGGTCTTTGCGTATAGCCACTTGAATAAATCTTTCTCCATAGCTTTTCAATTTGAAATGGACTCTCACCAAGAACATAACGTTCACAAACATCTTCTATCATTTGAGATGCTACTTTTGGATGAAAAGGAATCGCATAAGCTTCTCCAAAGCCAACAATACCAGTGTTAGTTGTAAGTTTTAAAAAAATCCAATACTTTCCTCCAAATGATGGAGGTGGGTTTCCTACAATGAATGTTTTAAAATCTGTAATTTTCATGATTACGATTCTTATTATATTAAAATGCTCTAATAAAAGAAATAACCATGCTTTCGACACCTGGGTTTTGTTCGCCAAGGCTTGCATTTGAAATATGATTTATGCTTATAGCAATTCTATTCATACTTTCTAATTTATATGAGATTTCTAGCTGGCTTCTAAATTCTAAATCGTAACCCAAATCTTTACTTTTTCCTTGATCATAGTAACCAATAGCAAAACTAGGTGTTAGATATGTTTTATCGCTTAGAACAATATCTTTTCTTAGTCCACTATAAAAATACTTACCATCATCTCCATTTATCATAGCTCCATAGAATGGTTTTAAAGATAAATTTCCAGGAGAAAGTTTACTTATACTTCCCTTTAAATATTCAATTCTATATTCAGCAGAATCTTTTGTATCATTAATATCAAATTGACCAATCGATGTTGATAAATAGTTCTTGTCGGTGTCAGCAATAGCTAAACTATTAATTGAAATTAAAAATATAATTATACTAAGTAAGCGAATATACATGATGTAAATAGGATAGATTATTTACAAGCCCATGCAACATGATCTGGATCATTAACATAACCAGCACTATACTTCACTTTACAGTCCGAATTATGAGCTAAGTCTGTATATTCATCTAATAATTCAGGGAAGTTTTCTTCTTGCCATTTAGTGTCACTAGCTGATTCTGCACTTACTTCTTCTGGCCCACTATCGTCTTCAATGCCACCAGCAAAAGCAACAGAGCAGAGCAATGTTAAAAAAAATATAATTTTACTAAGCGAAAGTTTCATAATTTACTCCTTTTTTTGTTATATAGGATTTTTATACACTTTGAAAGTGTCTAAATTTTGTCGTTCTTTGAAATTATTTAAAGCCCATACTACGCTAGGAAAGGCAATACTATCCCAATGTATTTCGTTCCATTCAAATAAACCAACTTCTAGAGATTCAATGCCAGGTTTAATATTTAAATCTACAAGTTTTGAATGAAATAAAATTTGTACCTGTTCAACATGCTTTAAAGAATAAATTGCTAATAAACTATTAATTTTTATTTTAGCATAAGCTTCTTCATACGCTTCTCTAATTGCACCTTCTTCAACGGACTCATTATTTTCTAAATATCCAGCAGGAAGGGTCCATAGCCCTTTTTGTGGATCGATAGCACGTTTGCACATTAAAAATTTATTTTCATACGTGCAAACTGAGCCAACAACTACTTTAGGATTCTCATAAATAATATTATCACATGCTGAGCATACTTTTCTAAAATGAGTATCTCCATCAGGTTTTTTTTCTTGAATACTATTGCTACCGCAATTAGAACAAAACATATTTTTTTTAAATTAGCTGCCTCAATTATTTTTTCTAATAATATATTTATACATTAAAATAATCCCAAAAACTAAAAATATAACTGGGCCAAACCACAATATATAGTTTGCTTTAGATAAAGCAGGTGTCATTAATATCCATTCACCATAATTATTTATTAGTTGAGTTTTTATTTCATCATCAGACTTACCAGAAATAATTTCTTCTTGGATAAAAAGTTTCAAATCTGTTGCAAGCTCAGAGTTAGAGTCATAAATAGTTTGGCTTTGACACACCAAGCATCTGGTTTCTTTATATAATTCTATTGCCCGATCATTTTGTTCAGATGTCATCTTCATATTGGCAAATGAGGTGCTTGAAGACATAGTAAAAATTATAAAAAAAACAATGTATTTAACCTTCATAAAATATCACCAAGGATTGGAAGTATTATTTCTTCCAGTTCATTCATATGAATTGGGCCAATATGCTTGTATATTACAGTTCCTTTATGAATTATAAATGTCTCAGGAATTCCATACACTCCCCACACCATTGATGACCTGCCATTATTATCAACACCAATTTTTTTAAAAGGATTGCCTAATTTATTAATAAAGTCCAAGGCATTGTCTTCTTTGTCTTTGTAATTAATGCCATATAAGTCTATGCCTTCTATTTTAGATAACAGCATTAAAATCTCATGTTCTGATCTACATGGAATACACCATGATGACCAAATATTTACTAAGGCAATATCAGAAGCAATAACATCAGTTGTACTAAATGATTGATTATCATTAAGTAATGTTGGCATATTGAAAGTAGGAACAGGTTTTTCAATAAGTTGTGACGATAATTTGGTAACATCTTTTTTTAAAAGTTGAGAAAAAAATATTACAAACACAATTGTAATGACAACAGGTAAAAAATATTTAAGTTTTAAATTTTTCATTTTTTTAATTTAACTCTAAATACAATTGCAGACATACCACCTATTACCATCAAGATAATGCTAAGCCAAATAAATGATATTAATGGCTTAATATGAATTCTTACATTTACAAAATCTGAGTTTTCAGGAATATTCATTACCACATAAATATCAGTTAAAAATTTTCTAATAATACTTGTCTCAGAAGTAACCGTTGGTGGATTACTATAAACTCTAATTTCTGGTTTAAAGGTTTCTAAGATTGTTTTGTTATCCATTAAATGAAATGTTGCTATTATAGAATTATAATTTTTTCCTTTATTTTGCTCCACACTGTCAAATCTAAATTTTTGATCATCTAATATTAAAATATCATTAACCTTTGCTTGAAATATTTTTTCTTGTGCAAAAGTAGCATTAGCAACTACTGATAAGATTAACAAACCAAAACCAATATGTGCTAATGATTTTCCAAGTGAAGGTTTAATTATAGTGTAGTTATGATTAACTCTTAATCCATCTTTTATACTTACTAATATTAAGGTTAAGCATAATGTTAATAGTGTAATCTGTGTTAAATGTAGCTCATCAAAATAAATACTAAATCCAAATATTATAGCTAAGCTTAATATAAATAATTTGTTTGTTGATAGTATAATGTTACTGATCTTATCACTTTGCCATTTTGCATTAGGTCCAATTATCATAAAAAATAAAAGCAATACTGTAATTGGAAGCAAAGATAGAATGTAATAATTTGGGCCTACTGAAGTACTTTTTTGTAAAAATAGGTCAGTACCCAATGGATATAGCGTGCCTAAAAATACCACAAATAATGTTGATAAAAGTAACCAGTTATTGGCTAATATACTGGATTCTTTACTTACTAAACTCATTTCACTTTTGTTGTCTAAAAGAGGTCCCTTAAAGGCATAAAGAGTAAAACTAATTATCAATATAATTGCCAGAAATATTAAAATAAATAATCCTCTCGCTGGATCTGAGGCAAAAGTATGAACAGAATTTAAAATTCCAGATCTAACTAAAAAAGTTCCTATTAAACTTAAAGAGAACGTCAAAATTGATAAAAGAATAGTCCATGATTGTAAAATATTTTTTTTCTTTAAAATAATTACACAATGAAATAATGCGGTACCAGCAAGCCAGGGCATAAGAGATGCATTTTCAACTGGATCCCAAAACCAATATCCACCCCAACCAAGTTCATAATAAGCCCAAAATGAACCAAGACCAATTCCAAGTGTTAAAAAAATCCAAGCAGTAAGTACCCAAGGGTGCAACCACTCTGCCCATTCTTTATCTACTTTATTTGTAATCATTCCACCGATAGCGAAACTCAAAACAAGTGAATAACCAACATAACCAACATACAATATTGGAGGATGTATTGCTAAAAGTAAATCCTGTAGCACTGGGTTTAAACCTAGCCCTTCACTTACGAAAGTCTCAGTTGGGGTAAAAGGATTTGAGGTAAGTAATAAAAAAAGTGTGAAACCAAAAATCATTAAACTTTGAAATGCTGTTACATTTTTTTTAAAATCTGTGTGCTCAATTTTAGAATATGAAAACATAAAATTAAAGATAGTTAAAACTAATATCCATAAAAGCAGACTTCCTTCATGATTACCCCATGCACCAGCTATTTTATATATAAGTGGTTTTTCCGAGTGTGAGTTATTAACAACCAACTGATAATTAAAATTAGAGTCAACAAAGATATAAATTAATAAGATAAATGCTAGTAAACTTGAGTAAAATGGTAGTCGGCTAAAAATTTTATAATCAATATCTATTTTCTTGGGTAGCAGTTGAGTAGACTGAATGAGTGATGCCAGTAAGCACACCAACATTAATATATTTCCTACATTTCCTAAATTCATATTTTATTTTTCTTGCCATTGCCCTTCTTTTTTTAAGGCATCAATTACCTCAGGTGGCATATAATTTTCATCGTGTTTAGCTAAAACTTTTATAGCGGTAATCTTTTTCTTATCAATTGCCAAACCTTCAACCACAACACCTTTATTTTCTGCAAATAAATTTGGCATTATTCCAACAAATTCAACATCAACATCATTAGAATTATCAGTAATTATAAAACTATAGATTTTAGTCTTATCATTATACTCATAACTATCTTCTTTAACTAACCCACCAACCCTAATAATATTTTTTTTATCAATACTGGCACCTTGTAATTCAGTTGGGCTATAAAAATAAATAATATTATCTTTCAAATTCATAGTAATTAATAAAGTAGCGATTATTAATACTAGTGAACTTAATAAAATTGTTATTAATCTTTTTTTTACCTTCTTACTCATGATGCTTCTGTAAGTCCCTTAACTCTTTTTCTTTTTTTAAAAGTGATGAATAATAATAATGAAATAAAATCAACAAGCTTATAAAAGTAAAGCTGTATGCTGACCATACATATACACCATAACCATCCATATAAAATATTTCACTCATTAACTGCTTACTCTCAATATTTTTTGATCAAGTATCTCAATTTTATATCTTATTAAAAATAATGTTATTAAAAATAATACATAAGCAAACGTCATAAGCATTAATGGTGTAAGCATTGATATGTGAATGCTTGGAGCAGATAATTTAGAAATAGTTGCTGGTTGATGGAGAGTGTTCCACCAATCTACTGAAAATTTTATTATTGGAATATTTATAAAACCAATAATTCCAAGAGCTGCAGATATTTTTGCAGCAAGGTCTTTATTTGTAATAGTTTGCCAAGTCATAATATAGGCAATATAGAGAAAAAATAAAATTAACATGGATGTCAATCTTGCATCCCATGCCCACCACGTTCCCCAGGTTGGTTTTCCCCAGATGCTACCCGTGACTAATGCAATCAATGTAAATGTTGCTCCTATTGGTGCAATCGATTTTGCAAACAAGTTAAATATTGGGTTTCTAAAAATAAACCAAGCAATACAAGAAAGTGCTAAAAAAGAATATGAGCTAAGCGCAAGCCAAGCTGCTGGCACATGAACATACATAATTCGCATAGAATCACCTTGCAAATAATCTGGTGGCGAATTTAAAATGGCATAATAGATACCAACCGTAAAAGTAACTATGGTAGCTACAATAAAAGCTGGAAGCATTCTTCTTAATGAATCAATAATTTTATTAGGTAACTTGAGGTGCATATGATTTTTCTATCAACTTTTGTTTAAATTACTACTCAGCATAAAGACGCAGACTATAAATGCTGGTAAATAGGGAAAAAACAAAAGCTGTCATGGAAAGGCCTAGTAAAACTAAGCCTGATTCTTGATTAGATCCAAATATAATAAATGGAATATATAAGGGAACTATAATTATAGTTTTGTATATTCCAGCTCTTTTACTCCCTAAAGTTAAAGCGCTAATGGCTGATCCAATAAAAACCATACCTGGTGATCCAAGTGATACATTTAATATAATATTTAAAATATCTTGAATGCCAACTTCAAATAATAATCCTGCAATTGGAATAACAATAATTATTGGGATACAATTAGCAATCCAATGTGAAATAAATTTACTGCACACTATTAGCTCTAAGGATTGTTGTGTTAGAATAATTGTATCTAAGTTTCCATCTTCATAATCTGAATTAAATACTCGATCTAAAGTTAATAAGATTGAGAGTGCAATTGAAATCCAAATAAAACCAGTAAATAAAATTGAAAATGAACCTACATTTGTTCCGAATACAAAGGGTACTAAAATTAAGATTAAGATTAAAAAACTAGCAGCAAACAAAAAATTAGTACTCGAGAAGAATGCTAATTTAAGATCTCTAATAATTAAATTATAAAATGGCATAATCATCCATATTAATTAAATGATCATAGTTAAGATCAATATTTGTGTTTGAGGTATAAAGAGTTATTCCTCCCGCATCGTTATGCTGTAGAATAATATCTTGTAAAAGTTTTACTTTATTTAAATCAAGATAGACTAGTGGCTCATCTAGAAGCCAAACTTTAGCTTTTGATATTAATAAACGTGATAGCGAAACACGTTTTTTTTGACCATCTGATAATGTATTAATATCTTTATTCAAAAGCATTCTAATATCTAGTAAGTCTACTATTTTATTAATATCTTTTTTTGTGTGATAAATAAGTTGCCACATTTCTATATTTTTTCTTACCGTTAAATTATCTTTTAATGAATTTTTTTGACCAATAAATCTAAAGTCTGTCAGTGGTTCGTTATTTTGTTGCAAATCATTATCATTAAATAAAACTTTGCCATTATAGTTTTTTAAATATCCCGCAACTAGTCTTAGGAAACTAGTCTTACCTGAGCCGTTTTTACCACGAACAAGCATTGTTTGATTTGACTCAATCTCACAAGAAAGTCTTTGAAAGATTGTTCTCTCTTCCCTAAAGCACTCAAGATTCTTAATTATTAGTTTATTGCTCATATAATTAGTCAAATAAGTTTAGTATTTTTTCATTGATTGCAGGTAAAATTAGTCCTATTAATACAACGAGTAAAGGATCTATGCACGATAGTTATAAAACAAAAAAAACGCTTAAAATTGGCAAAAAAACATATGTTTTTAATAGTCTAAAACTGGCTGAAAAAAATGGTCTTAAGAATATATCCTCTCTACCTTTTTCTATAAAAATTCTCCTCGAAAATCTAATACGAAATGAAGATGGGGTAACCGTTACTTCTAAAGATATTAAAACTTTCAGTAAGTGGAAGAAAGATAAAAAAATTGATCTTGAGATAAATTTTCGTCCGGCAAGAGTTCTAATGCAAGACTTTACAGGTGTTCCTGCTGTAGTGGACTTAGCGGCCATGCGGGCTGCAATGAAAGCTTTAAAAAGTGATCCTAAAAAAATTAATCCTCTGACTCCTGTTGACCTAGTTATTGATCACTCAGTGATGGTAGATAAAGCAGGTAACGCAGGTGCTTATAAAGCTAACGTTGAGTTGGAGTATAAAAGAAATATTGAGCGATATGAATTCTTAAGATGGGGTCAAAAATCATTTGATAATTTTAGAGTTGTTCCTCCTGGTATAGGAATTTGCCACCAAGTGAATTTAGAAAATTTAGCCCGGACTGTGTGGTCAGATAAAAAAGAAATTAATGGAAAAACAGTTAACCTTGCTTATCCAGATACTGTTGTAGGAACCGATAGTCATACAACTATGATCAATGGATTATCTGTATTAGGTTGGGGTGTTGGAGGTATTGAGGCCGAGGCGGCAATGCTAGGACAACCCATATCAATGGTAGTGCCCGAAGTTGTTGGATTTGAAGTTGTCGGAAAATTAAAAGAGGGTACAACGGCAACAGATTTAGTATTATCAATTACAGAGATCTTAAGAAAAAAAGGTGTTGTAAGTAAATTTGTTGAATTCTTTGGAAGTGGCTTAAAAGATTTACCAGTTGCAGATAGAGCTACTATAGCAAACATGGCTCCTGAGTATGGAGCAACGTGTGGTATATTTCCAATTGATAATGAAACCATAAAGTTTTTAGAATCTACTGGACGCCCTAAAGATGAAATTGCTCTAACTAAAAAATATGCAATGGAACAGGGTATGTGGGAAACTCATACTAAAAAAAATACAGTAGTTTATACATCAAAGATAAAATTAGACTTAGCTTCTATTGTTCCTTGCTTATCTGGTCCAAAAAGACCCCAAGATAAAATTGAGTTACCTGATCTTGCCAAATCATTTGATAATAGCCTTAAGGTTGATTTTCAAACTGAATCTAAGTCTAAAGTGAGCAAGGTTAAAAATAAAAGTTTTAGTATAGATCATGGTCATGTTGCCATCGCTGCAATTACAAGTTGTACCAATACTTCCAATCCAAGTGTTATGATTGGTGCAGGATTACTGGCTCAAAAAGCCTATAAATTAGGTCTTCGAAAAAAACCATGGGTTAAAACTTCTCTAGCTCCTGGCTCAAAAGTAGTTACTGATTATCTTGTTAAATCAGGAACACAAAAATATCTAAATCATTTAGGTTTTCAACTTGTAGGTTTTGGCTGCACCACTTGTATTGGTAACTCTGGTCCACTTGATGAGGATATTTCCAGAACAATTACAGAAAATGAGCTGATTGTAAGTGGAGTTTTATCTGGAAATAGAAATTTTGAAGGTCGAATTAATCCACATGTTAAAGCAAACTATCTAGCATCACCTCCACTGGTTGTAGCTTATGCATTAGCAGGAAGTACTAAGATAGATATTACTAAAGATCCTATTGGTGAAAATAAAAGTGGCAAAAAGATATATTTAAAAGATATTTGGCCAACATCAAAAGAGATAAAACAGATGATGAGCAAAACAATAAATTCTAAACTCTATATTAATAGATATAAAAATGTGTTTGCGGGTGATGCTAAGTGGAAAAAAGTTAAAGCATCTACTGGTTTAACATATGAATGGAACAAAAAATCTACTTATGTCCAACATCCTCCATATTTTGAAAATATGAAACTTGAAGGTGGTAATATAAAAAATGTCACTAATGCAAATGTTTTAGGAATTTTTGGAGACTCAGTAACTACGGATCATATTAGTCCTGCAGGCTCAATTAAAACAGACGGTCCAGCGGGTGATTATTTAAGAAGTAAGTCTGTTAAAATTCATGAATTTAATTCATTTGGTGCGCGTCGTGGTAATCATGAAATTATGATGCGTGGTACATTTTCTAATATTCGTATTAAAAATGAAATGCTTGATGGAATTGAGGGTGGATATACTTGTCATTATCCTTCTAAAAAACAAATGTCTATTTTTGATGCTTCAATGAAGTATCAAAAAGCAAATAAGTCTTTAGTAATATTTTCAGGTAAAGACTATGGAATGGGATCCTCAAGAGACTGGGCAGCAAAAGGTACAAACCTACTTGGTGTAAAAGCAGTTATTGCAGAATCATATGAACGTATTCATAGATCAAATCTTGTTGGTATGGGAGTATTGCCCTTACAATTTATTAAAGGACAAGACCGTAAAAGTTTAAAGTTAGTAGGCTCAGAAATTGTTACTATTACAGGCTTAGATGGAGAAATAACCCCAAATATGCAGATACCTATGTCTATTAAGTATGCCTCAGGCAAGACTATACAAACTAAAGTTAATTGCTTAATTAAAACTGTGAACGAAGTTGAGTACCTACAAACTGGTGGGATACTTCAATACGTGCTTAAAAATTTAGCTGAATCGGCATAAGTCTAACTAATCGATGCAGATATTGTATCAATCAACTTTTTAGAAAAACTAACAGGATCAGATGGTTTTTCACCATCAAGTATCATAGATTGCTCATATAAAAGAATACCAATATTTTCAATATCACCAACAGATGCTTTATCCTTAGACATCTTGGCTAGCTTCTTTATTAATTTATGATCAGGATTAATTTCTAATATTTTAAGTGCAGCACCTTGTTGTAATTGATTATGTTGCTGCAATATTTTTTCTAATTGTGGGTCCATTGCTGACTCATCTACAACTAGACATACGGGACTTTCTGTAAGTCTTGATGAAGTTCTTACATCTTTAACTTTATCTTTTAATTTATCTTTTAATAAAATTATTAATGGTTCTAAGGACTTATCTTCTTTTTTGTCTTTATCATCAGTTTTCTTCTTACTAATTGATTCAAGGTCATCAACACCCTTAGACACAGATTTAATATTTTTTTCTTTAAAGTTTGGAGTTGAGGACGTCCAAAAACTATCTACTGCATCATCAAGAATTAAAACATTTATTCCTCTAGATTTATAACCTTCTAAGCTAGGATTATTAATCACATTTGTATAACTATCGCCTGTTATAAAATAAATATCTTTTTGCTTTTTACTCATAGAATCAATGTATTCATCTAATGTAATAAGCTTGGTAGAATTTGAATTTTTAAATAAAGCAATCTCAAGTAATGTATCTTTTTTTTCAGTATCTTCATAAATACCTTCTTTTATAACAGGACCAAAATTAGACCAAAACTCTTCATAAGAAGTTCTATCGTTTGTTAATTTTTTCTTTAGATCACCAATAGTTCTTCTAACTAGAGCATTTCTAATTTTTTTAACGACTGGATTATTTTGAAGCATTTCCCTACTAATGTTTAGAGGTAAATCCTCAGAATCAATAACCCCTCTTAAAAATCTGAGGTAAGGCGGTATTAATTCAGGACAGTTATCAGTAATGAAAACTTTTTTTACATAAAGCTTCAGTCTATTTTCACGTGCGGGATCATATAAATCAAAAGGTTTTGTAGATGGAATAAAATTTAAAACCGTATATTCAATTTGACCTTCAGCTTTATAGTGTGATGTTAACCATGGATCATCAAACATTTGCCCAACATGATTATAAAACTCTTTATATTGCTCTTTAGTAATTTTATTTTTTGGACGTGTCCAAAGTGCTAAAGCTGAATTAATTGCTTCAGGTTTTTCATCTTCTTTATCTTTTATATCTCTGACAAATATTGGAATACTAATATGATCAGAATATTTTCTTATAATTTCTTCTATTCTTATTTTCTCTAAATACTCTTTACCCTCTTTAGTGATTGATAAAATAATCTTTGTTCCTCTATTGGAATTAAGTTGCTCTAAATCATCAGATTCATCAATTGTAAAATTACTTTCTCCATCAGATTTCCAAATCCATAATTTCTTTTCACCGGCTTTGCGAGTAATAACTGTCAAATCAGATGCCACCATAAATGCCGAATAAAAGCCAACACCAAATTGTCCTATTAATGAAAGATCCTTAGTTTCAGTTGCTTCTTTAATAAATTGAGCAGTACCTGATCTAGCGATAGTTCCTAAGTTATTAACTAAGTCATCTCTATTCATACCAATCCCATTATCCGTAATGGTTATTAGATTTTCTTTTTTATCAATTTCAATTTGAATTTTTAAATCTGGATCAGACTGTAAGAGTTTTTCTTTTGTTGTTGCCAAATATCTAAGTTTATCACAAGCATCGGATGCATTTGATACAAGCTCTCTAACAAATACTTCTTTTTCTGAGTAGACTGAGTTGATCATCAACTTTAAAAGTTGGCTGACTTCGGTTTGGAATTCTAATTTTTCTGATTTGGCCATAATTTTTATTTAATTGTTAAATTGATATATTGGAATGATTGCTCATATTTCAAGTCTTTTAACATAAAAAAGTGGAGATAATTATCAATTTTTACTATCTTTTTTTGGCAAATATTAGTTAGTATAAAGCATGGTGGTTCGCTATATAAATGCTCAAATTCAAAATCCACAAGTTAATCAAAATTCAAAGTCTTCAGCTTTATCTCAAACATTTTTTAATAGAAACGAGTTAAATCAGATTTTGTCTATTTATGGCAAAAAAGTGAGTGAAGGTAAGTGGAAGGATTATGCTATTGATCACTTAGAAGCTTCTGCCATATTTTCATTTTTTAGAAATACATTTGAAAGTGCTTCATTAAAAATTGTTAAGCATAAGCGTGTATCAAAGTCTAAATTAAAGTATCATTTAGTTAGCTCATCAGGTTCTGATATCAAACGGAGCAATGAACTAGATTTAATAATTAACTATTTGAATAAAGCCAATCTAGAGGTCATAAAAAAATAGAACCCCTTATAAAAGAGGCCCTATTTAAAAATTTTTTTGTTATCGTCTTTGGCCAAAAAGTCTTAGCAGCATTATAAATAAATTTATAAAGTCTAAATATAATGTTAGCGCGCCCATTATTGCTTTTTTAGATGAAGACTCAGCAGTATCATAAGCATTGTACATATTCTTAATTTTTTGTGTATCATATGCAGTCAAACCTACAAAAATTAATACACCTAAAATTGAGATCGCAAAATATAAGGCTGGAGATTGCATAAACATATTTACAATAGATGCAATTATAATTCCAATTAGACCCATCATTAAAAATGAACCCATACCAGTTAAATCTCTTTTAGTCGTATAACCATAAATACTCATGGCACCAAAAGTTGATGCAGTAATAAAAAATACTCTAGCAATGCTTGCTCCTGTATATTGTAAGAAAATTGTTGAAAGTGACAGCCCCATTAAAACTGCAAACACCCAAAACATAGTTTGCGCTCTTGATGCTGACATATTTCTAATACCAAAGCTCATATACATCACAACACCTAGTGGGGCAAACATGAGTAAGTAAATCATTGGTGACTGATATATTGCACTACCTGCCATTGTTGCCATTACATTTAAATTTCCTGAATAATCATAAACTGCTGTATAGCTAAAGAGTATATAAGAGATTAAACCCGTAACTCCTAAGCCACCTGCCATAAAGTTATAAACTTTAAGCATATATTCTCTAAGTCCAGCATCTACAGTTGATGTGGCTTGTGCACTTCTATTTTGATATTCCATTTAATAAAATTCCTCTTTGAATTATTTTCTATAATAATACATAATGTTTAATTAGATCAATACAAGACATCTGTATTAATCATTTTTAATTAAAAATTGATATATTTCAATAGGATAGGTAAATAATGGATAAAGTTTTAGTTACAGGTGCATCGGGATATATAGCATTACATTGCATTTCAGAATTACTGAAAAAAGGCTATGCAGTTAAAGGTTCTCTTAGAAATTTAGATAGAGAAGAAGAGGTGCGATCATCAATTAAAAAAGAGGTGGCTGATGCTAATCTTGAATTCTGTAAGCTTAATTTATTAAGTGATGATGGTTGGCAAGATGCAATGCAGGGGTGTGATTATTTACTGCATATGGCTTCTCCATTTATTACCTATGAACCAAAAAATGAAGATGATCTTATTCGTCCTGCAAAAGAAGGTACTCTTAGAGCTTTAAAATTTGCTAAAGACGCAGGTGTTAAAAAAGTTGTATTAACTTCATCAGTTGCAGCAATTGCATATGGACATAAAAAACCTATTTGTGGCCCAAGTGATTGGTCAGATATTAATCAAAATATTGGTGCTTATACTAAAAGTAAAACTATTGCTGAACGAGCTGCTTGGAATTTTATAAATTCTCAAGAACAAAAAAATATGGCAATGACAACGATTCATCCTGGATTAGTTCTTGGTCCATTACTAAGCGATGATATTGATGGTGCTTCAGCAGATATAATGAATAAACTAATTACTGGACAATTTCCAGGCAACCCTAATTTAAATTTTACAATAGTTGATGTTAGAGATGTTGCATTGTTACATGTTAAAGCAATTAGCTCAGATGAGTCTAATGGTAAAAGATGCTTAACAACTTCAAAAGATTATTTGCATATGTCTAAACTATCTTCAATACTGAGAGAAGGTGGTTATAAAAAAGCTCCCTCAAAGAATATTCCAAATTTTATTGTTAAATTCTTGGCGTTATTTAGCAGTGAAATGAAAGGTGTGGCTAGAAACTTAGATAGAAAATATGAAGTAGATATATCTGAAACAATCTCTCTATTTAATTGGAAGCCAATTGAAATAAAAAAAACTATACTGGATATGGCTGCATCAGTACAAAATATATTGGAGAATAAATAATGGAATATAGAAAACTTGGAAAAACAGATATTAAGGTCAGTTCAATTTGTCTTGGTACAATGACGTGGGGTGAACAGAATACAGAAGCTGAAGCCCACGAACAGCTGGACTATTCAATTGCAAATGGAGTCAATTTTATTGATACCGCAGAACTATATGCCGTACCTACTAAAGCTGACACGCAAGGCTTGACCGAAGAACATATCGGAAATTGGTTTAAGGCAAGAAATAATAGAGATAAAATTATTTTAGCATCAAAAGTTGCTGGTCGATCTGGCTTAAACTATATGCGTGAAGATAAGGAGCTAACAAGACTTAGCAAAGAACATATTCATTACGCTGTAGATAAAAGTTTACAACGTCTACAAACTGATTACATAGATTTGTATCAAGTACACTGGCCTGATCGCCCTTTTGGTGCTTTTAGCGGTAAACTTGAATATAAATATAATCCTATTCCAGAAGATACCATTGAAATTGAAGTAACATTGGAGGCTTTAGGCGAGCTTGTTAAAGCTGGGAAAATTAGACATATTGGTCTTTCAAATGAAACACCTTGGGGCACAATGAAATATTTAGAATTGTCTAAAACTCATTCATTACCAAGAGTAGTTTCAATACAAAATGCTTATAATTTAGTTAACCGAGCTTTTGAAGTTGGTTTGTCAGAAATAACTAATCATGAAGATGTTGGTCTTTTATCTTATTCGCCACTAGGTCAGGGTATCTTAACTGGTAAATATCTAAACGGACAAATGCCAGAGGGTTCGCGTATGGCATTGTTTGGCGATGGTCCTTTGGCATACAGATATAAAAGTGAAAGAACAAAACGTGCAACTGAAATGTATGTAGATATTGCAAAAAAATATGAAATAGATCCAGCGCAAATGGCTATTCGTTTTTGTGACATACAGCCTTTCATGACTTCTACGATTATTGGTGCTACTAAAATGACTCAACTAAAGTCTTGTATTGATAGTATCAATCTTGATTTAACCAAAGAAATTTTAAAAGAGATTGATGCAGTCCATAGAGAGCTGCCCCATCCTGCACCATAATGAATAAAAAACTTTCCATTACTGATCGCAATGCTGCTATTAAAAAGTTAAAGGGATGGCAATTAGTAAAAGATAGAAATGCAATAACTAAAACTTTTAAATTTAAAGATTTTAATGCTGCCTTTAGTTGGATGACAGCTATGGCATTACATGCTGAAAAATTAGATCATCACCCTGAATGGTTCAATGTTTACAATAAAGTTATTGTAACTTTATCTACACATGACGTGGAAGGTATATCTAAGCTAGATATTAAACTTGCAACAATAATGAATAAATAAAATTATTTATTCAACAGCAAAAGTTACAAGTGGTCGTTCAATAAATACTGCACATGAATATGTAAGATTATCAGAGGAATC
>CAJJAN010000019.1 GCA_905182145.1 uncultured Pelagibacteraceae bacterium | reverse complement strand
AATTTTAATACTGAAAGTACAATTGCATTAATATTTGAATCCCAACTAAGGAATAATAAGAATTATATTTATACGCCTGATGATTTATTTATTAAAAACAATGAAGTATTTACCTCAGCTAGCTTGATTGTTTTTAATAATAAAGATTTTACCAAATATAATACGGCTAAGAAAAAAATTGTTAAGCTTTCTAGTATGGGAGTTATCTTTATCAGACAAGATCCACCTTATGATATGGCATATATAACATCATTGCATATACTTGAATTAATAGACTCAAAAAAAACAAGAATAATTAATGATCCACTAGGTATACGTAACTCACCAGAAAAAATACTTATATTCGACTTTCCTGAATTGATACCGCCAACGATAGTAACTAGATCTAAAGACCAAGTAATTCAATTTCTAAAAAAATATAAAAAAGCTGTTATCAAACCTTTATATGGGAATGGTGGTGAAGGAATTTTTCTAATTTCAAATAATGATCTTAACTTAAATCAAATTATCGAATCTTTTATCTCTAATAATAAAGAACAATTTATAGTTCAAAAATATCTTCCTGCTATCACTAAAGGAGACAAAAGAATTATTCTTGTTGATGGGGAACCAGTAGGAGCTATTTCAAGGATACCTAAAGCAAATGAAATTCGATCCAATATTCACGTTGGTGGAACTACTAAAAAAATATCGATGTCTAAATCTGATCGATTAATATGCAGCACAATTGGTCCAGAACTTAAAAAAAGAAAACTTTTTTTTGTTGGTATAGACATAATTGGAAAAAATTTAATTGAAATAAATGTTACCTCTCCAACTTGTATTAGAGAAATAAAGCAACATTCTAAATTAGATATAGCAAAAATTATTTGGGATAAGTTAGCTTAGCTGTTTGAAACAAGCTAAAGCTGCCAAATTTACCATATCAGCAACACTTGCACTTAAAGGTGCAATTTGAACAGATTCATTAAACCCTACTAAATAAGGACCAACTAAATCACCACCACCAAGTTCTTGTAAAAGTTTTGTAGATATACTTGCACTATGAATTGCAGGCATAATTAATAAATTTGCTGGCTCCGATAGCTTACAAAATGGATAAAGAGCCAAAAGATTCTCATTTAAAGCAACGTTTGCTGCCATTTCACCATCATATTCAAAATCAACATCTCTATTATTTAATATTTTTAAAGCATCTCTTATATATGCTGACCTTTCAGTAAATGGTTTGCCAAAATTTGAATATGATAATAATGCAGCTCTAGGCTCTATATTAAAAATCTCTCTTACAACTTTAGCACTTTGCTCTGTTATATCTGCAAGTTCTGCTCCATTGGGCATGTCATGTACATTTGTATCAGCAACAAAAATTGTTCTACCATTACAAATCATAACAGTTAGACCTAAAACTCTTTTATTTGGAATTGGATCAAGAACATATTCAACACTTTCAAGTGTAACGGCATAGCTACGATTAAGACCACAGATCATGGCATCTGCTTCTTTTAGTGAAACCATACATGCGCCAAAAACATTTCTTTCTTTTATTAAAAGATTTAAACAATCTTCCTTTAAAAATCCCTTTCTTTGTAATCTGTCATAAATATGATCGGCATATCTTGTATGAGCCTTCTTATCTCTTGTATTGTGAATTTCCATTTGATCAAAAAATTCAAGACCTATTTCTTTCATTTTATCTTTTATTATTTCTTCTCTTCCAATCAGAATTGGCGTACCCATTTTATTATTATAAAATATTACTGCGGCACGGATCATATCCTCTTCTTCACCTTCAGCAAAAACAACTCTTTTAGGATTTTCCTTAACACTTTGGAACATTCCTTGAAGCAACCCAGCAGAAGGATTTAATCTGGCAGCAAGTTGAGCACCATAAGCTTCAGTATCTACAATAGCTTTTCTTGCAACACCTGTTTCCATAGCAGCTTTTGCCACTGCCATTGGAACTTTAGAAATTAGCCTTGGGTCAAATGGAGACGGTATAATATAATTAGCGCCATATTGAGGTCTCTTTCCAGGATATGCATTTGCAACCTCATCGGGAACATCTTCCTTAGCAAGCAGGGCTATTGCTTCTGCAGCTGCAATTTTCATTTCAATATTTATTGTAGTCGCTCTTACATCAAGTGCACCTCTAAAAATATATGGAAAACCTAAAACATTATTTACCTGGTTAGGGTAATCTGATCTACCTGTTGCAACTATTGCGTCAGGTCTAACTTCTTTCACTAGTTCTGGTAAAATTTCTGGCTCAGGATTTGCCATTGCAAATATTATTGGTTTTTCATTCATTGATTTAACCATTTTTTGACTAATAATATTAGCAACTGAAAGTCCTAAAAATATGTCTGCTCCCACTAGAGCCTCTTCTAGTGTTCTTAATTTTGTCTTAATAGCATGCGCTGATTTCCATTGATTAATATTTTCTTTTCTTTCAGAATGTATGACACCCTTAGTATCACATAAAATAGCATTGTTGTTTGGTAGACCCATTGCTTTTAAAAGTTCCAAGCAGGCAATTCCTGCTGCTCCCGCACCATTTACAACAACTTTAACATCTTTTAATTTTTTTCCCGTTAGATCTAAAGCATTTATAATTCCTGCAGTTGAAATTATAGCAGTTCCATGCTGATCGTCATGAAAAACGGGAATATCCATTTTTTCTTTAAGAGCATCTTCAATTATAAAGCACTCAGGTGCTTTTATGTCTTCTAAATTTATGCCTCCAAAAGATGGCCCTAAATATTTAACAGAATTTATAAACTCATCGGTATCTTCGGTATCGATTTCTAGATCAATAGAATCAATATCAGAAAATCTTTTAAATAAAACAGCTTTGCCTTCCATAACTGGTTTTGAAGCTGCGGCTCCCAAGTTGCCTAGTCCAAGTATTGCGGTTCCATTAGTGATAACTGCAACCAGATTACCTTTAATAGTATAGTCATAAATTGAATCTGGATTTTCTGCTATCTCTCTTACAGGAGCTGCAACTCCTGGAGAATATGCCAGAGATAAGTCTCGTTGAGTATCTAAAGGCTTAGTAGCCCTTATTTCTATTTTTCCAGGCTTTCCTTTTGAGTGAAATTGTAGGGCTTCTAAATCGCTGAAATGCTGAGAATCTTTTTTATTTTTCATAATATTGTATATCGTTAACTAACTTATATAGGTTTTTTTATGCTATTCAAATTCAAAACCTATATAATGCCAAAATGCTAGAATTTACAAACAGAAGATGAATATTTTAAAGTCATCATCAATATATTCTTTTTTTACCCTTATTAGTAGAATTTTTGGTTTTGTTAGAGACGTTGTATTCGCAAATGTTTTAGGCACTGGATTGGTTGCAGATGTTTTTTATATAGCCTTTAGATTTCCAAATACCTTTAGAAGAATATTTTCTGAAGGAGCACTTCATTCATCGTTCATTCCCATTTACTCAAAATTATTAGTTCAAAAAGAGAAGAAAGCAGCCAACATATTTGCGGGGAATATATCCTTAATTTTGTTTTTAATAACTTTCGTTATTGTAGTTTTAGCAGAAATTTTTATGCCAAACGTCATAAGTATTTTAGCACCTGGATATATTGAAAATTCTATAAAATTTGATCAACTTACTATATCTTCTAGAATTACTTTCCCATTTTTAGTTTTAATAACCATGTGTTCAATTTATTCCTCAGTACTAAATGCACATGGAAAATTTGCTATATCAGCTGCTCTTCCAATAATTCTTAATATGATTTTAATTCTAGCAGCTTTAACTGCCTATTACCTTGAAGGAAATATACTTATTGTTTTATCTTTTAGCGTAATTCTTGCTGGTATAATACAATTCTGGTTATTAATATTTTCAATAAAAAAAAATAATATACAAATAACTTATTTGAAAAGTTTTTATATTGATGGACTAAAAAAGTTTTCTAAATTATTTGTTCCAAGTATTTTTTCTTCTGGCTTATTACAAATAAATATTTTAATTGGCACTATAATAGCTTCGTATCAATCAGGTGCAGTTTCTTATTTATATTATGCTGATCGTATATATCAACTACCATTAGCACTTATTGGAATTGCGCTAGGAATTGCCCTTTTACCAAATTTATCAAAAAAAATAAAAAATGAATCTAATAAAGAAGTATTTTTTCTTATTGAAAAAACAATAATATTTTCATTGTTATTAGCAGTGCCCGCATCAGTTGCTCTATTTGTTATGCCGCACATTATAATAGAAACCTTATTTCAACATGGTAGTTTTAATGAAATATCATCATTATCTTCAGCTCAAGCACTTAAATATTATTCTATAGGATTAATAGCATTTATTTTGACCAAAATATTGACCCCTATTTATTTTGCAAATGAAAAACCCAAACCTCCATTAGTACTTTCTCTTATTACAGTTGTTACCAATACAGTTTTAAGTATTGTCTTATTTAAAAATTATGGTTTTGTAGGCATTGCAATTGCAACAACAATCTCAAGTTGGTTAAATATTGTATGTATGTATATTCACCTTCATATGTCAGGTCTATTTACTCACAGTAAAAAAATGTTTTTGCCGTTTATAGTAATTGTTTTTTCTTCATTATTTTTAGGAATCTTACTATCAATATTTGTGAAAATTTATTCAAATTTTATGATTACAAATATTTTTATTAAATTATGCTGTCTATTTATAGTAATATTAACATCCTTAGCATCCTACATTTTACTAATTTCTCTTTATAAACCGTTTTCTTATGCTAGTTTAAAAACGGAGTTTTTTAAAAATGATTAAAAAAACAGTTTTGTCAGGTGTTCAGCCCACAGGAGACTTACACCTTGGTAATTATTTGGGAGCAATTAAAAATTTTGCAATAATGCAAAATGAAAATGACTGCTTGTTTTGTATAGTTGATTTACACGCAATAACTGTTTTTCAAGATCCAAATCAACTGCGCAATAATACTTATGAAGTTACTGCGGCATATTTAGCTTGCGGTATTGATCCAATTAAAAGCATAATCTTCAATCAAAGTCAGGTATCTGGACATGCTGAATTAGCTTGGATTTTAAATTGTATTTGTAGAATGGGTTGGCTAAATAGGATGACCCAATTTAAGGAAAAGTCTGGAAAAAATTCTGAAAATGTTAGCTCAGGTTTATTTACATATCCAACTCTTATGGCTGCAGATATACTTTTATATAAAGCAACTCATGTACCAGTTGGCAGTGATCAAAAACAACACCTAGAACTTACAAGAGATATCGCACAAAAATTTAATAATGATTATAAATCACCAGATTTTTTTCCATTACCAGAACCATATATAGAAAAAGAAATTTCAAGAGTAATGTCTTTAAGAGATGGAACATCAAAGATGAGTAAATCTGATATATCAGACTACTCAAGAATTAATCTAAAAGATAATAAAGATACAATAGTTAAAAAAATTAAAAAATCTAAAACAGCAGATATGCCAATGCCATCGTCGCAAGAAAAAGTTACTCAGATGCCGGAAGTTAATAACTTAATAAATATTTTTACTGGAGTTACAAGTTTTTCTAAACAGGATCTTATTACTAAATATGAAGGTCAAAATTTTTCAAATTTTAAAAATGATTTATCAGATGCATTAGTCGAAAAAATTGCACCAATTGGAGATGAAATTAATAAATTAATGAAAGATAAAAGTTATCTTGATCAAATTATGAGAGAAGGTACTGAAAAAGCAAGAAATAAATCTGAATTAGTCCTAAAAGAAGTTTATGATATAGTTGGTTTTATAAAAGCATGAATCATAGATCAAAATTTTTAGTTATTATTGATGAATCAACGGAAGTAAATGCCGCTGTTCAGTTTGCATCTCGACGAGCCTCAAATACAAAGGGAGGTTTGGTTTTATTAAGTGTAATTGAACACGCTGATACCCAACAATGGAAAGCAGTCGAGGATATTATCCAACAAGAGGCACGATTAGAAGTAGAAAAAAAATTACAAGAATGGTCAGAAGTAGCATTTAATATATCAGGGCAAACACCCGAAGTAGTTATTAAAGAAGGTGTTGTTAGCGAAGAAATAATTAAGTTTTTAAATGAAGATAAAAAAGTAAGATTCTTAGTACTAGCTGCATCAGATGAAGATAACCCTGGGCCATTAGTGTCTTTATTAGCGGGACAGCGTTCTGGTAAATTACCTATACCAACCTTAGTGATTCCCGGTGGGTTATCCAGTGAAGAAATTGATGATTTAGCATCACGTGCTCAATAAAAATAATCATTAAAAACAATAGCTTATCAAATTTTTTATTGTATTTGTACTATTTAATTCATATCTAAAATATATATCAAAAATAACTTTTTTATTATTATGTTTATACAAACAGAATCTACGCCAAATCCAAATTCGCTTAAATTTATTTTGGAAGATGAAATTACGACAGATCAAACATTTGAGTTTAATTCAATAGAGGATTGCTCCAATTCAGAACTTGCAGCACAACTATTTAATATTGATGGTATTGAATCAATATTTTTTGGGTTAAATTTTATTAGTATAAATAAAAATAAATATGAATGGGATCAGCTTAAAGCTCCAATATTAACAAAAATTGCTGACTTTATAAGTTCAGGAAAACCAGTAATTAAAGAAAATGATTTAAAGGAAACAAATAATAATAAAACAGAATTCAACCCTGAGGATAAAGAGATAGTTTTTCAGATACAAGAACTATTAGATTCAAAAATTAAACCTGCTGTGGCACAAGATGGTGGAGATATAGAATTCAAAAAATTTCATGATGGTATTGTCTATCTAGCGCTTCAAGGAAGTTGTGTGGGCTGTCCTAGTTCAACTATGACATTAAAAACAGGTATTGAAAACTTACTGAAACATTATGTCAGAGAAGTTAAATCTGTAGAACAATATGCATAAAAACATGATTATTTTATTAAAGAAAATATTAATTAATAATAATTCTATTTATCACTTGGGATATATATTTTATGGTACATCAATAATCATAATCTCAATCATGGTTATGATGGTTTCTTATTCAAATTTATATAAATACAATGATACTTATTCAAATAAAATACTTAATCAAAAAGAATTAGTTGTAGAAGAATATTTAGATAATAATAATTCAAAAATTATTAATTACAATTCTACGGGTAATTTGGAAATACAGATTGATAAATATGATTTTACTACCAAAGATCTCAATAAAATTTTTGATGAACAGAAATACTATATTAGTTCAGTTAGAGATAAGAAGTTAGTTCCAAACATATTAATTAATAAATTTCCAAAAGATTTTAGCTTAATAAGTACAACAAAAGATAAGAAATCTTTATTTATAAGGTCTCTACTTCCTTTGATTATTATGGAAAATAATAAAATTATAGACACGAATAAGCGAATTAAAAAAATTAATAATGGTACTTTTGACTATATCTCTAGAGACGAAGCATTATGGCTAAAAAAACAATATTTAAACTATAAAGTTAAAAGCCATCATATTGATGAACTGTTAATTAAAGTAGATATTATTCCAGTTTCAATTGCTTTGGCCCAAGCTGCGATTGAAAGTGGATGGGGAACATCAAGATTTGTCACTGAAGGTAACGCTTTATTTGGTCAATGGAGTTGGTTTAAAGGCAGTGGAATAGTTCCAGAAAAAAGAGACATAAATGAAACATACGAAATAAAATCTTTTGAAAATTTGAGACAATCTGTTTCCGCATATATGAAGAATTTGAATTCTCATAATAATTATTCTGAATTTAGAGTTGTTAGAAATAATTATAGGATTAACAATGTTGAAATTAATTCACTCAATCTTTTAAATTTTTTATCAAATTACGCTGAAAATATTGAATATTCAAAAATTTTAGAAAAGATTATTAAAAAAAATAATTTACAAGAATTTGACCAGGCTGAGATTTATATACCTCCCTATGAATTGGCCAATTTAATTTCTAATTAATAGTAAACTGATAGCCAAACCACAACCAGTCTGTGCCAACTTTAGTTGTACAATTTATTCTACCTCTACCAGCTAAAAAAGGTTCCGTTAAATTTAATTCAACATGTTTATTTAGGTCTATTTTAAGATCAACGCTATTCCATTCACCCCCACTATTTGAAAAACAATTTAACTGACTATTGTTAACTTTAGATATTAAGTCAAATTGGATTTGAGGAATTGTATTTTTTTTCAATAAAATTTTATTTGGTAAAAAATTTTTAATAATTAATGGCTTAGCATTTGCAGAAAAAATAAACCTGTCTATTTTTCCATAATCTTCATTTAGGGAAAATCTCGGTAAGTAGTACTGATTAGTATTCTTATGAATTACTCCCGAATGTTGGCCAAACGCAAATTCAATATCAAGATCTTTTAATAAACCGATAATTTCATTACTAGCTTCACCATACGGATATGCAAAAACTTTAGGGCTTATATTCAATTCTTTATTTAAAATAGAGATTGAAGATAAAAGATCATTTTTAACTTGTGAAATATCATAAAGCGGTAAATGCATATGTGATGCACTGTGCAAAGCAACTGAACCACCCTCATTAATAAATTCACGTAAATTATCCCAACTCATGTAATTCCAATGTGCTTGATTAACCACATCGGTTGATACAAAAAGTGTTACTGGAATATTGTATTTTTTAAATATTGGCCAACCATTTTCGTAAAAAGACAAAAAAGCATCATCAACTGTAAAGCCAACTGTTTTTGGTAAGAATGATTGTTTAGCAATTTTTTTTTGTAAAATCTCATCAATTGATTCAATATTAAATTCATTATCTATTAGGTAAATTAAGTGGTCTTCTAGTTGATTGGTATTGATATTTGTTGATGGATACTTGGACTCATCAAATCTATGATACATAAAAACATTAGCACCACTTTCATTTAAAGTTTCTGCTAATAAATTATTTAAAAAAATAAAATAAAAGTAAATAAAATATAGTATAATATTTCTAAGTTTAAATAATTGCATAATTGTATAAAAATTTTATTTAACAGTTTGTTCAATCATAAACCTAAGTACAAAGATAATCAATTATATGATATTACTAATAGACTGCTCAAAAGGTTTACACCTAATTCTTGGAAATAAGAAAAAAATTATTGCAACCTCTTTTAAACCAAGGTTAAAAAAAGTTTCCGAGTGCTTAGTTTTAGAAATAGAAAATTTACTTAAAAGTAATAGTAAAGACTATAAAAATATAACAAAAATAATCGCAATTAATGGACCAGGAAGTTTTACTGGCATTAGAACCAGTGTAACTGTAGCAAAAGTTTTAGGTCTTACACTCAATATACCTGTCTGTGGTATATCATTATTCGATCTCATGCTTATGCAGCATAAAAACATTAAAACTAATAGCGATCAAAAATTTTTTATACATTTAAATGATGAAAGATTTTTTGTTCAAGATATATATAAATCAGGAAAAAAATCTGAAGTTAGTATTATGAATTTTAAAGCAGAATTATTATTAGATTTTAGAAATTTTCAGATTGTTTCAATGGATAATAAGGTAGTCAAATCATTGAGAACAATTCGCAATGATAACCAAAAACATAATATATTTATTTATAATGATATATTTTTCAAGAGTTTTGATATTTTAGTTAATTTGTCAGAAAAAAAATATGTTCCAAATCCAATCTATGTTAAAACATTCTGATAATGATTAATTTAAAAAAAATATGCCAAGATAAAGGTCTAAGAATGACCGATCAGAGAAACACTATTGCAGATATTATTTCTGAATTGGGGGGACATCCAGCGGGACATCCAGACGTAAACTTAATTTATATGAAGGCCTCAGAAAAAGATAATAATATTAGTATTGCTACTGTATATAGAACAGTAAAATTATTTGAAGAATACGGTGTTATTGAAAAACATGATTTTAAAGATGGTCGATCACGTTATGAACCTATTCAAGATTCTAACCATGATCACTTAATTGATATTGACAGTGGTGAAGTATATGAGTTTTCTAATACTGAAATTGAGTCTATCCAAAAAAAAATTGCAGATGAGCTTGGCTTTGAGTTAATAGATCACAGACTAGAATTATATGGAAAAAAAATTAATAAATAAAAATATTAATTATTGATCTTAATGAAATTCATCAGCCTTATATTATCATTATCAGTTATTATTATTTTAATACTATTGATATTACCTATTCAAATTATTTTAAATATTTTTAACTTAAGACTTAAGTACACTGCCCCATATTATTTTTTCAAATTATTAAATTATTTTATGGGAGTAAATATCGAATTAGATCAAGAAAGTATAAACCATTTAAGAAATAAAAATGATGTGGGAAATTTGTATGTTTCAAATCATGTTTCCTTCTTTGATATAACAACAATAGGCTCTTTAATTAAATCAAGTTTTATTGCCAAAAAAGAAGTTAAAGCTATGGGCATATTTGGTTTTTTAGCAGTTTTGAATAACACATTTTTTATTGATAATACTAAGGCTACAAAGGCATTAGGATACTCTAATGACATTCAAAAAAAACTTTTAAAAGGTCAAAATTTAATTCTTTTTCCTGAAGGTACTACATCAGATGGAAGTAGTATTAGATCTTTCAAATCATCTTTTTTTGAATCAGCTAATTCAAAATATATTTGCCCTAATTCAGGTGAAGAAAAATATATAAGAGTTCAGCCGATCACTCTAAGTTATTTAAAGAAAAGTGGACTACCTATGGGCACGGCCATCCGTCGAGAAGTTGCCTGGATTGGAGACAACAGCTCGATAATTGATATAATGAAAAACTATTTAATGTCAGCAAATGTAAGTATAAGTATAAAAATTCATGATCCAGTAACTATAGATGATTTTGGTGACAGAAAAAAATTAAGTGCTCATTGTGAAGACACAATTCTTACAAGTTTAACAGATACACTTCATGCTACCGCATCATGACCAATAAATCTTTTTTTATAAAGTCTTATGGCTGTCAAATGAATGAATATGATAGTGAGAAAATAACCTCATTACTTTTAAAAGATGGTTATTCCAATAGCAATGATATTAATGAAGCTGATTTAATTGTTTTTAATACATGTAACATTAGAGATAAAGCAGCTCAAAAAGTTTATTCAGATATAGGAAGAGTAACAAAAAAAAATAGCGATAAGACAATTGCTTTAGTAGGCTGTGTTGCCCAAGCTGAAAATGAAGAAATTTTTAAAAAAAACAAATATGTTGATAT
Organism: uncultured Pelagibacteraceae bacterium; assembly: GCA_905182145.1. GTDB lineage: Bacteria > Pseudomonadota > Alphaproteobacteria > Pelagibacterales > AG-422-B15 > CACCCN01. The sequence continues at coordinate 6,067 of CAJJAN010000019.1, read as the reverse complement.
TGTTCTAGGGCCTCAGAGTTATCATTTACTACCTAAAATGATTGACGCACATAATGAATATCAAAAGAAACAAATTAATACTGATTTTATCATTAATGAAAAATTTGATTTTATTCATGAGGAAAAAAGCCCTAAGGGAGTTTCATCTTATATAACTATACAAGAAGGGTGCGATAAATTTTGTGCTTTTTGTGTAGTGCCTTTTACCAGAGGACCAGAATATTCTCGTTCAGTCATAAACATTGTTGAGGAAACAAAATCATTATTAAATCGTGGTACTAGAGAGATTGTTTTGCTTGGACAAAACGTAAATGCTTATAGCTATACTGATGAAATGAGCATGACTTATAACATTTCTAAACTTATAGACGAAATAAGTAAATTAGATGATGTCAAAAGAATAAGATATACAACCTCACACCCTAATAATATGGATCATGAGCTAATGAGGCTACACGGCTCAAATGAGAAACTAATGCCATTTTTACATTTACCAGTCCAGTCTGGCTCAAATGAAATACTTAAAAATATGAATAGAAAATATACCGTTGATGAATATAAAAAAATTATTGATAATTTAAAAGATTATTGTCCAAATATTGAAATATCATCTGATTTTATCATTGGATTTCCTGGTGAAACTGAAAAAGATTTTCAGGAGACATTAAATTTAATTGATTATGTTCAATTTAAACAATCATATTCCTTTATATATAGTGAAAGGCCAGGAACAAAAGCGGCAACCATAGAAGATATTACTCCTATAGAAGAAAAAAAGAATCGCCTAAGCATTCTTCAAAAGAAATTAGAAGGCATTCAATTAAAATTTAATACATCATTTTGTAATACAAATATATCAAATGTCCTTATAGAAAATCAAAGCCAAAGTAATCCAGAATATTATTTTGGAAGAAGCACATTTTTACAGCCAGTTTATGTAAAAGCTAAAAACTTAGTGGTTGGTGATATTGTTCCCATTGGAATTGAAACTTGCAATCATAAGAGTTTATATGGTACAATTTCTCATTAAATGATTAATAAGAATTGAACAAAACTCTAAACAATAAATCAAACCTACCTTCTTCAGGCGATAACAATTCCACCATTGTAAATTTAGATAATTCACTAATTGTAGAAATACTTGGAATTAATAATGAAAATCTGGATTATTGTGAAAAAAAAATAAAAGTTAAAATTTTACAAAAAGGTAATATCATTATTATTAATGGTAATAAAAAAGATAGATACATAGTAAGAAATACAATAATTAAAATGTCTGATGAATTAAAAAATGCTGATCAAAGTAAACATTCCAGCTTTCAGGAAATATTTAATATGGAAATAAATAATAATTTAGAGAGCAAAAATATTCAAAATTTTACTGTCGCCAAGACAGGAAAGTCGTCTGTAGCAGGTAAAACAATAAAGCAAAATGAATACCTTGAATATCTACACTCAAAACAAATTGTTTTTGGAATAGGCCCAGCTGGTACAGGTAAAACATACTTGGCAGTAGCTGCTGCGGTAGCACAATTACTTGAAGGAAAATATGATAGAATTATTTTATCAAGGCCCGCCGTAGAAGCTGGAGAAAAGCTTGGTTTTTTACCTGGAGATATTAAAGAAAAAGTAGACCCTTATCTGAGGCCTTTTTATGACGCTATTTATGAATTACTTCCAATGGATGAAGCGCTTAGAAAAATACAATCTTCAATGATCGAAATAGCTCCTTTAGCTTTTATGCGGGGAAGAACTTTAAATAATGCATTTGTAATTTTAGATGAGGCACAAAATGCAACAAGTACACAGATAAAAATGTTTTTAACAAGGTGTGGTAAGAATTCAAGAATGGTAGTCAATGGAGATCCTTCACAAGTAGACTTGCCAAAGCATATTGGATCTGGATTGATTGACTCAATGCAAGCATTGGAACAGTTGTCAGAAGTTGGAATAACTAATTTTTCTAAAAAAGATATTGTAAGAGATGAGATTGTTTCAAAAATAATTGATGCTTATGAAAATCACAATAAACTAAAATCGGATCTTATAAGTTCCTATGATGGTTAATTTAGATTTTTCAGTTTTAGATAATAAATGGAATGAAACATTACCAAATTTTAAAAAAGTAATTAAAAAAGCTTCAAATCATGTATTTGATGAACTAATACAATTTAAAAATAAGGATTATGAGATTAGTTTCTTAATGGTAAACAATGACTATATTAAAGAATTAAATGCAAATTATAGATCTAAAGATAGTGCAACCAATGTATTATCATTCCCAATGATGGACGGTAATTCACTTCAACATGAAAATATATTAGGAGATATTGTTATATCAATTGATAAAATATTAAGTGAGTCACTTGACCAAAAAATAGATACATATAAATATCTATCAAAAATATCTATTCATGGAATATTGCATCTTTTAGGATATGATCATGTTTTAGATAATGATTATATGGTCATGAATCAACTCGAAGAAAAAATAATAAACAAAATTAAATGATAAAAAATTTTCTTAGCAAATTTATTTATAAAAGTTCTTTAGATAAAACTAATCTTAAGGAAGATTTAGAAACCGTATTAGATAATAAATCTAATAATACTGATGGAATCTCTAAGCAAGAAAGAGTTATGCTTATGAATATTCTTAAGATAGATGAAATTTTAGCAAGAGATATAATGATTCCAAGAGCTGAAATTATTGCACTTGAAGAGAGTATTTCTTTTGATGAGGCAATTAAAATATTTGTTGAAGGTGCCCACTCAAGAATACCAATTTATAATGAACAACTAGATAATATAACAGGAATGTTACATATAAAAGACTTAGTAAAATATCAAACTGAAAATGATATTAAGGGTAATTTTATAGATAGTATAAAAAAAGATATTTTACATATTCCTCCATCAATGCCAGCTTTAGACCTACTAATAAAAATGCAATTAACCAGACTTCATATGGGTGTTGTAATAGATGAGTATGGCGGTGTGGATGGACTTATAACAATTGAAGATGTAATTGAAGAAATCACTGGTGAGATAGAAGATGAGCATGATGATAAAGATATATCAATGTTTATTAAACTTAGTCCAAACACATTTGAAGCTAATGCGCGTTTATCTATAGTAGAGCTAGAAAAAATATCACAAATACAACTTATCAATGAAGATGATGACACTGATACTATTGGTGGATTAGTCGCTACCGTTGCAGGTAGAGTTCCTCAGCGAGGAGAAATTATTAAACATGATTCAGGAATAGTTTTTACAATACTTGATGCTGATCCAAGAAGAATTAAAACGATAAAAATATCACTACCAAAATAAATGCTATTGCAATTATTTAAACACCAATCAAAAAAATATTTCTATTTTAGCTCTTTTTTATTAGGGGTAATTTTATCTTTAGGATTTGATCCTTATAACATTCCTTTTATCTCCTTATTGGTTGTAGGATTACTTTTTAAGTTAAATGAACAGTTTTTCATCAAATATAATTATTCTTATCAAGGCTTTTTCCTAATTGGACTGACTTTTGGTTTTGGTTTTTTTATTTCTAGTACTTACTGGATTTCAAATGCCCTAATTGTTTATGGTGGTAACACTAAATTTTTATTACCTTTTTCTATTATCTTATTGCCACTAGTTCTTGGTTTTTTTTATGGAGTGATGCAGTTGTTCAACTGTTTTTTTTGGAACAATAGCAACGCAAAAATTTTTTATTTCACAGTTTTTTGGATTATATTTGAACTTTTAAGAAGTTATTTATTCACAGGACTTCCATGGAACTTAATCTGCTATAGCTGGTCTTGGTCTACAAATTTTATTCAAGTTTTGTCGTTAATTGGTCCCTACGGTCTTGGTGCAATGTCAGTATTTTGTTCATGTGCAATTTTTTCTATAAAAAAAAAGCAATCAAACATCATTATAGCTGTATTAGGAATTATGATTTTATTTTTAGTAAATTTATACGGAAGTAAAAGAATTGAAAACTACAAAGAAACCTATCTTGATAATTTTGATGTAAGAATAGTTGGAACATATATTAATCAAGATAAAAAATGGTCAGAAAGTACAAGAGCTATAATCAATGAGATGTTGTCAGAAAATAGTTTAACTATAATTCCAGAAACAATGGCTGGATTAAAGCTACTGAAGGGAAAAAACTTGCTACAAGGTTATTTAAGAAATGAAGGAACTAAATACTATAATTCCATTGATTATAATGGATCTACATATGACAAAAAACATTTAGTTCCATTTGGTGAATATATTCCATTTTCTAATTTTATTAATAAAACTCCACTATCTAAGTATTTTAATACTACCTCTTTATCAAAAGGTGAAGCTAAGAACTTCCCATCTAATATTGTTCCCTTAATTTGCTATGAAGGTATCTTTCCTAATTTTGTTAAGCTTAACAGAAAAATCGGGGCAAAATTATTAGTTAATATAACTAATGATTCCTGGTTTGGAAAAAAAACTGGACCCAAGCAGCATTTTACTCATGTAAAATTTAGAGCTATAGAGGAGGGACTTCCATTAATTAGATCAAGTAATATGGGTTTTTCTGGCCTTATAAATCCACTAGGTTCAACAGTTAGCCAAGTAGAGCTAGAAAGCAATTCCTATGTAGATGTTAAGATACCAAGGGGAGTAAATACCTTCTATTCAATATACAGGTATAATATTATTTATTTTTTAATAGCGTTATTTTGGATATTTGGATATTTTACACAAATATTATTTAATAAGAGCAAAGTATAGATAACATGAGCGAAGAATTTTTATTTACCAGTGAATCAGTCTCAGAAGGTCATCCAGATAAAGTTTCAGATATAGTATCCGATTCAATCGTTGATGATTTCATGAGTCAACCAAATCCTGAAAATGCAAGAGTTGCTGTTGAAACTTTAGTAACAACAAATAAAATAGTAGTAGCTGGAGAAGTTCGTGGGCCAGAAAACTATAATTGTAAGTACGAAGAGTTGGCAAGAAATGCTGTTAAAGAGATTGGATATGAACAAAGTGGATTTCATTGGAAAGATTTATCTTTTGAGTCTTATGTTCATAGTCAATCAGCTGACATAGCTCAAGGAGTAGATTCCTCTGATAGTAAAGATCAAGGAGCTGGTGATCAGGGAATAATGTTTGGTTATGCATGCAAAGAAACACCTAGTTTAATGCCTGCACCAATTTATTATTCTCATTTGATCTTACAAGACCTTGCAAAAGCAAGAAAAGAAAAATCAATTAGTGGAATTCAACCTGATTCTAAAAGCCAGGTTACTTTAAAGTATATTGATGGGCAGCCTACTGCATGTACATCAGTCGTAGTTTCAACTCAGCATGATGAAGGTTTATCTTCTGAAGATATAAAAGCAATTGTTATGCCTTTTATAACTAATGCTATGCCAAGCGAGTGGCTTTCAAATGACACTGAGTACCATATTAATCCAACTGGAAAATTTGTGATAGGTGGCCCAGATGGTGATACAGGTTTAACAGGTAGAAAAATTATTGTTGATACTTATGGTGGAGCTGCACCACATGGTGGAGGAGCTTTTTCAGGAAAAGATCCAACTAAAGTAGATAGATCAGCAGCCTATATAACTAGATATCTAGCAAAAAATATTGTTGCCTCAGGTATCGCTGATAAATGTTTACTACAAATTGCTTATGCAATTGGCGTAGCTGAGCCGATTTCAATTTATGCTAATACTTACGGAACATCTAATATAGATGAAGCTAAGCTTATTAAGTCTGTCAGAGAAATTGTTGACTTAACACCGCGCGGCATTAGGGATCATTTAAAATTAAATCAGCCAATATATAAAAGATCAGCTGCTTATGGTCACTTTGGAAGAGAACCAGATTCAGATGGTGGATTTTCCTGGGAAAAATTAGATATAGTTGATGAACTAAAAAATATTTAATTTTGTTATTTGAACTAAAAGAATCGTTTCCAGCTTACTATAGATACTATGGAAGAAGAATTGCTAAAAGATTATCACCTTCACTAAATAAAATATTTGAAAACAGTTATAAAAAATTTTCT
>CAJJAN010000018.1 GCA_905182145.1 uncultured Pelagibacteraceae bacterium | reverse complement strand
TAATCTCCAGAAGCTTTTGATATAAGAAAGATAGCTCCATGACAAATAAGATTAAAGTTTCACCATCAATTTTAGCATCAGATTTTTCTAAACTTGGTGAGGAGGTTGCTGCTCTTGCAAAAGCAGGAGCTGACTATATTCATGTAGATGTAATGGATGGTCATTTTGTTCCAAACATTTCTATGGGACCAAGTGTTGTAAAATCAGTAAGGGATCGAACCTCAATTCCATTTGATGTTCATTTAATGATTGACCCTATAGAGCCGTATATAGATGAGTTTGTAAAAGCCGGTGCTGACATTATATCCATTCACCCTGAAGCAAATGATAATATTGAAAAATGTATTGATAAAATTAAATCACATAATGTTAAAGCAGGCTTAGCAATTAATCCTGATACTAAATGGGAAGTGGTATTACCCTTTTTAGACAAGCTTGATATAATTGTAGTAATGAGTGTGCATCCAGGTTTTGGTGGCCAAAAATTTATCCCAGCAGCATTAGAAAAATTAAAATTATTAAGAAAAAAAATTGATGACTCTCATCCTCATATCGAACTTGAAATAGATGGTGGGGTTAATTTTGAAAATATCGAATCTATTCTTGAAGCTGGTGCAGATGTTATTGTTGCTGGCACGACTACATTTACAGGTGGCGAAAAAGAATATGCAAATAATATAGCTAAATTAAGAGGTTAATAGTCTTGGATATAAAAATTAAGACTGCGTTGATATCAGTCTCAGATAAATCAGGTTTAGATCTGGTCATTAAAAAATTACACCAAGAAAAAATCAAACTTATATCTACAGGAGGTACCGCTCAATTCATAAGAGATATGAATATACCAGTAACCGATGTGAGTGATATTACAAATTTTCCTGAAATGATGGATGGTCGTATCAAGACGTTGCATCCAAATGTTCACGGTGGGTTACTGGCAGTTAGAGACAATCAAAGTCATAAAAAATCTCAAGAAAAGTATAATATTGAAAATATAGACCTACTGATCGTTAATTTATATCCATTTGAAAAGACAGTAAATTCAGGAGCTGAAGCTGAAATATGTGTTGAAAATATTGATATTGGAGGACCCGCAATGCTTCGCTCTGCATCAAAAAACCATAGGTATGTTTGTGTGGTCAGTGATGTTTCTGATTATAGTGGTTTAATAGATGAATTAAGTAAGAATACTGGAAAGACTTCTTTAGATTTTAGGGCTAAGTGTGCTGCCGTAACATTTGAGCGAACTGCTCACTATGATGGGATAATAAGTAGTTGGTTTAAAAGAAATGATGATGCTCTTAAAGAAAAATTTATTGCTCCTGCCAGCCTAAGTGAAAAACTTCGCTATGGTGAAAATCCACACCAAGATGCTGCTATCTACAAAAATTCAGCTCATAGTTCTGGCATACCAAATGCCAATTTAATTCAAGGCAAGGAGCTTAGTTATAATAATTTAAATGATGCAGATGCGGCTCTTCAATTAATAAAAGAATTTGATCCTAGTAATGATTGTACAGTTGCAATAATTAAACACGCCAATCCATGCGGCGTTGCATCTGGAATTAATTTGTTGGATGCTTATAAAAAAGCTTTTGCATGCGATCCTTCAAGTGCTTTTGGTGGAATTATAGCTTTAAATCAAGTTTTAGATGAGGAAACTGCAAAAAAAATAATTGAAATATTTACAGAAGTAATAATTGCACCAGCAATAACCGATGAAGCAAAAAAAATTATTGCCTCAAAGAAAAATTTAAGGCTACTCATTCTAGAAAATATGTTTGAAAATACTATTTCACATAATTTTAAAAGTATAGAAGGTGGGGTTTTATTTCAGTCTAATGATAACCACAAACTATCAACATTAGATATAAGTGTAGTAACTAAAGTGAAACCTACCACCCACCAAACTACGGATATGCTATTTGCTTTCAAAGTTTGTAAACACGTAAAATCTAATGCTATAGTTTATGTTAAAAATAATAAGACTATTGGCATTGGGGCGGGACAAATGAGTCGGATAAATAGTGCAAGCGTTGCTGTAATCAAAAATAATCAAATGAAAGATTATCAGTCGGATGAGAACTCACTTAAAGGATGCACAGTTGCATCAGATGCTTTTTTTCCTTTTCCAGATGGACTCCTTGTAGCAATAGAATCTGGTGCTACTTCAGTAATTCAGCCTGGTGGCTCGATGAATGATAAGGATGTGATTAAAGCAGCTGACAATGCTGGAGTTTCGATGGCATTTACTGGCATTCGTCACTTTAAACACTAACTTTAATCTATTTTTTTTTTAGATATCCAAATACTAAGACCAATATCATAGTGGTTATAGTGAGCCATTTTATTGATGTAACCATACTACCTAGCATTACTTGAGTTTCATTTAAGTCTAAATAATTAATATTCATATAAGCAATATTAATGTTTTCAGTTAAATCTAATAGAAATGCTGTAGTAGGAATAAATAAAATCAGATTGTTATTTTTAAACAGCTTTACATAAGCCCCCAAAATCAGAGATGTATATAGAATTGGATAGATCGTATCTAAGATTAAAGTAGAGTATAAATTTATATAACGCCCATTTTCTCCCATTTGATAAAAACTTTTGAATACATCTGCTGATGTATAGCTCAAGTTAAGATCTAACATATTCCACACTATGCCATATGGTAATAAGATAAATGCAAGACCGCATAAATTAAATAAAATAAATATAATTATTTGAGATTTTTTTTGAGAAACGTAATTTAAATATTTATTAATCATTTTCTTTTACAAATATCATTCCAATTATTCCTAGAACATTAAATAACATTATCGCAAGCATGGCATGCTGAAGATTATTATCAATTAATAATATTAAAGACATTATGCCTGGAACCAACCATGAGGTTGATTTTCCAGCAAATGCATATAAACCAAAAAATTCAGTTGCCTTGTCTGGTGGTGAAATTTTTGCCATTAAAGCTCTAGATGCTGTTTGTGTTGGTCCATAAAAAGTGGCAATCCCAATAACAACCAAGGTATATACAACCTGACTAGTAGAGTTAAATATGCCCATAGTAAGTTTTTCAACTTCTGAAGAAAATAGAGCAACATCTACAAAATAAAAAATTGTGTCTTTATCCATTGAAAGAGCTAAAATTCCAGATATTAACAATCCCCATAATGAAATATTAATTACATTTTTTGAACCTACTCTATCATTAAGATAGCCACCTAAAATAGAGCTGGGTCCAGCAAAAAGATTTAGGATGATACCAAGAATTAAAACTTGGGTTAAAGTCATGCCGATTACTTGACTGGCATAAATTCCACCAATAAC
>CAJJAN010000017.1 GCA_905182145.1 uncultured Pelagibacteraceae bacterium | reverse complement strand
TTAACTTTTAATGCCTTGGCAAAAGTATAGATAAGAAATGGACGAAATCTTTTTCCTCCAACCAAAATAGAGTAGCTAATTGATTTATTGAGTGTATTAGAGCTTTTAGGTAAAAAATTTTTTAAATCTGAATTAAATTTTTTTATAAATTTATTTAACTCAATAGCAGTTTGAGTATTAGACATTATTCAATTTCTTTTTTTGAAACCTTACCATCTGAAGATACTTTGATTTCCTCAAGCTTTAAAACTGCATCATTTAATTTTTGCTGACAGTGCGCTTTTAGATGTGAGCCTCTAGTATAAAATTCAATAGATTTTTCAAGATCTATTGATCCATTCTCAAGATTTTCAACGATTTCTTCAAGCTCAGCTAAAGCTTTTTCAAAAGATAATTTTGTTATATCGTTAGGTATATCGCTCATAGACTATAAGTATTTTTTAATTTCATTTCTAGCTATTGCAGCCTTATGTACTTCATCAGGTCCATCTGCTAGTCTTAACGTTCTCATCCCAGCATAAGCCGCAGCTAATTTAAAGTCTTCAGTCACACCTGCTCCACCGAACGCTTGAATAGCATTATCAATTATTTCAAGAGCCATAAGAGGAGCTGCTACTTTAATCATAGCGATCTCATTCTTAGCAACTTTATTGCCAACCGTATCCATCATATGGGCAGCTTTAAGAGTTAATAGTCTTGTCATTTCAATATTAATACGGGCATCAGCAATTCGTTCTTGCCATATAGAATGTCTGAATAGTTCTTTGCCAAAAGCATTTCTTGTTAATAGTCTTTGGCACATAATTTCTAGTACTGCCTCAGCAACACCAATAGCTCGCATACAATGATGAATTCGTCCGGGGCCAAGACGTCCTTGTGCAATTTCAAAACCACGACCTTCACCGAGTAGTATATTTTCTGGTGGAACGCGCACATCTTTAAATTCTATTTCAGCATGACCATGTGGTGCATCATCATAGCCAAATACAGGTAAATGCCTCTTGATAGTTATGCCTGGAGTATCTGCATCAATCAATATCATAGATTGCTGCTTATGTTTATTTTCATTATCTGGATCAGTCTTACCCATAAAAATATAAAATTTACAACGAGGGTCCATCGCACCAGAAGTCCACCATTTAGTTCCATTTATAACATACTGATTGCCTTCCATCTTAATCTCACTCTGAATATTGGTAGCATCAGAAGATGCAACTGCAGGCTCAGTCATTGCAAATGCAGATCTAATCGTGCCGTCTAACAATGGTTTTAAATATTTTTCTTTATGTTCTTCTGTGCCATAACGAACTAATACTTCCATATTGCCCGTATCAGGCGCACTACAATTAAAAACTTCTGAAGACCAGATATTACGTCCCATAATTTCACACATATGTGCATACTCTTCATTAGTATAACCTGAGCCATGTTCACTTTCAGGTAGAAAAAGATTCCATAAGTCAGCAGATTTTGCTTTTTCTTTTAACTCCTGAATTATTGGAACTACTTGCCATCTATTGTCGCCAAAATCTTCAATCTGTTTATAGTAGGTTTGAGTATTTGGATTAATATGCTCATCCATAAATTTTTCTAAACGTTCAGTTGTTTCTTGAGCTTTTTTTGAAATAGTCATAATTATCTTCGTTCCTTAAAAAAATTAATAAGCAATCTGTTACAGCTTTCACTGCAAATATTATCATAAATTTCAGGTAAGTGATTTGTATTCTCTTTTTGAAAATAGTTAATGTTACCGTTAATTGAACCGTATTTTAGATCATCTGCGCCAAAGTACAATCTTCTTATTCTGGCTTGGGATATTGCAGCAGCACACATCATGCAAGGCTCTAAAGTTACATATAAATCACAATTAATTAGTCTGCTGGTATTTAATATCTTACAGGCATCTCTAATCACATTTATTTCAGCATGAGCTGTGGGATCTAAGTTTTTATTAGTTTTGTTGAAAGATTTAGAAATAATTTGACTAGTTTGTGAATTATAAATAATTGCACCCACAGGAACCTCGTTTATAGAGTTAGCCTCTTCAGCACACTTAATTGCTTCAAACATTATATTTTGTGAATTTGTCATTTCTACAGAGTATATGGTATAAGTCTGTTAAAATAAAAATCAATTATGAAAAATATGCAAATTTCTGAAAGAATTGCAAAAGTTATTGCGAGAGGATCTAAGTATTCTCGAAGAGATGCAGAAAAACTTATTTTAGATGGCAGAGTTAAGATTGATGATCAAATTATTCTTCAGCCTAATATTAATGTGACATCTTCTAATAGTATCAAATTAGACAATAAAAATATAAACTTTGAACAAGAGTTGGTACTGTATAAATACTACAAGCCTAGAGGTGTTTTGGTTACACATCATGATCCAGAGAATCGAAAAACTATTTTTGACGATTTACCTAAACAGTTTGAAAAGATGATTTCCATTGGGCGATTAGATTATGACTCTGAAGGGCTTCTTTTGCTTACAAATAATGGTGATATAAAAAGAACGATGGAACTTCCAAGCAACAATTGGAAAAGAACTTATCGAGCGAGAGTTTATGGAAGAGTTCAAGAAGACTTAGTTCAAAAATTAAAAAAAGGACTTAGAGTTAATAAAATGCAATATAAGCCAATCATTGCTACTATTGATAGCTCATCTAATTCTTATACTTGGCTTACCATGACACTGACAGAAGGCAAAAACCGAGAAATAAGAAATATCTTTGAAGCCTTTGATATGGTGGTAACTCGTTTGATTAGAGTATCTTTTGGTCCATATAAACTTAAGAATCTCAATAAAAGTGAAATAGAAAAAATTAGTTATATAGATAGAGAAAAATAGAGATTAGTTCTATGCGTATAATTAGTGGAATAAAAAGAGGTCATAAACTAATAACTCCTCGAGGCAATAATGCCCGACCAATGACAGATAAAAACCGTGAAACTATTTTTAACATTATTCTTCACAGTAAAGAATTAGCAGATTGTGGTTTTGAATTAGATAATGCCATAATATTAGACTTATTTGCTGGAACCGGTGCTTTTGCTTTTGAAGCAGTTTCAAGAGGCGCTAAAGAAGCGATCTTAGTCGAAAATGACCAATATATGATTGATATAATATTTAAAAATGCTGAAAAATTATCAATGAATGCTGATGTTTCTCTCCTAGAAAAAGATGCAACTGGTATATGGGCTGATGATCTTAGTAAAGATATTGATTTAGTTTTTATCGATCCACCATACGAAAAAAAATTAGAATTCAAAGCAATAAAAAATCTTCTTAAAAAGAAAATCATAGAAAAAAATAAGATTATTATAGTTGAGCAATATATCAAGGAATCAATCATTACATATGAAGAACTTGAATTGCTAAGAACTAAAGAATTAGGGATTACTAGATTTAGTTTCTTTAAAATAAAATAATTACTTTAAAAAAACTTTTTGTTTTTCAACTGCATCTTGACTAAATGGATCTACATCACCCAATTTTGCAAGAATAAGCACTTCCAAGATAGAATTGGCAAATATATTGCCAAGCTGCATGCTCATTGACTTATTATTTTCAGATGTAACATTGCAAATTTTTACAATTGGCAGTTCTTCACTCTCTAACGTTTTGATCATTGCATCTTTGTGATTTGTTAGGGTTATATCTATGAAGTTGTCACTTTCATTGTGATTGATAGCATAAATTTCAAAGAACTTATCCTTTGGGCCATCAAGGTATAATTGCAAAAGACTATGCTGATCTTGAGTCATTTTGGATACAATTGGAAGATATCCAAATCCTTTTTTACCTAAGCTTTCAGCAAATAATTGTTTCAGCCAATTACCTAATTCAAAAAGTTCGTCTCCATAAAACAGCATAATATTTGTCTTTTTGCCAGATTGCATGTGCTCAAATTTTTTAGTTGCTGAATCTCTTGGTGAAAAATCACCTAATTTATATTTATCATTAATAAAGTTATCTACGGCCCCTTTAAGACCTTGAAGAAAACTTTCCATATCATCATTGAATAAAGAAATAGGAATCAATCCTGTATGTGAAAAAATTGAAAATCTTCCTCCAATTTTTGGATCATGTTCAATTATCTTAACTCCCAAATGATCAGCGAGGGCATATAAAGGAGCAGTATTTTTTTCAGTAATCGCTAAAAAATTTTTGGAAAAATCTAATTTATCTCTTAATTCTTCAACTAAATAATCAAACAAAGTCAGTACCTCAGAAGTTGTACCCGACTTTGATATAAAAATAAAACCTGTCTTCTTTACATCTACTAAACTAATGACTCTTTTTATTTCTTTTGAGCTAAGATGATCAAAATAAAAAATATTTTTTTTATTTAATGCTTCAGCTACTGCTTTTGAACCCTGAGAAGACCCACCAATTCCAATAATAATGTAATTATCAAATACAAAATCTAACTTATCTTTTTCTTTTCTATATTCACTCTTCAAATAATCTATGTCTAAAAAAGAATATTTTTTTTCAAGTAAGTTCTCTTTGATTATTTCAAATGCACTTGTCAATTTTAAACCCTTGCTTCTTCATCTAGTTCTTCTAGATTTTTTTCAAATTCTCTTAATCTCTTATAAACACTGGCCAACTCAATTAATGTAGGCCATGAATTAAATAGGTACTGCATGGAAGCTTCAACTCTACCAAAGGCTCTTACTAACTGCTGCATTACTCCTAAGGTCATGACTCCGGCAACTATTGCTGGCGCTATTAAAATATATGCTGACAGTACATTGGCTTGGAGATATGCCAGACGACCAATATTAAAATAAAAATAATTCAGGTAACTTTTGAAATGAATAACTCTAACTCCTTCGAATAATTCATTTAAAGTTTTTGGTCTTACACTGCCATCATCTTCTGCTATAACAAGAATTTTTCTATATGCAGCTTCTTTTTTTTGCAAATCGTATTCTATTCCTACTAGCCTTAAGATCCATGCAAGTAAAATCATAAAAAATGTACCACCCACTGACCACATAAAAGCACCAGTAACTAATCCATATTGCCAGTCACCAAACCATAGAATTGGTAGGCCAATTGATATTGTCATCAATATTGGGAAAAATTCAAAAAGCACTAATATTGCTTCAAAAAAGCTTGTTCCTAAAGTTTCCATAATTCGACTAAACTTAATTGTATCTTCTTGAACACGTTGTGAAGCGCCTTCTATTTGACGGGCTTTGTCAAATACACTGTGATAGTAATTAACCATACTGGCTCTCCACCTGAATAAAAAATGCGAAGTAAAAAATGCTGAAAAAAGTGACAGTACTATCCACATTGCTGCAAATTGAGCAAAAATAAGAAGTGAGCTAAAATATTCTTCTATCGTGACTGCGTCGGGGGTTCCCAAAGCTTTTTGTATTAGGTCGTAAAATTCTCCGAACCAATAATTTATTTTTACATCTATTTGAACTTGTAACCATATAGAAGTTAGAATTATTATAGATCCTAAATATGCCCACAATGCCCAATTCTTATCTAGAAAAAACTTAAACATAAAAATACCTAATCATAAAAAATTTTTTATAATTTAATCTTCTGTATTGTTTGAATCAGCCGTAAGAATATCTAGCAATTCATTGTCTGAAGTATCACTTATATTTTCAGCGCTACTAGAATCTGAATTTAGAATATCTTCGACATCACTACTATCACTGTCGTTAATAATAATTTCTTGACTTAATACATTTTCATTATCTGAGGGCGGCTTTAATTCAAAATTTGGTGGAATTTCTAAAGCCTTCTGCTCCAATGTTTGAATATCATTAATAGTATTGCTACCTCCACATGAAGTAAGGAAATATAAACACAAAAGTATTGAAAGTTTTTTTATTTTATTCATTGCTAGTTGGTTTGTTTCTAATCTCGCCCAATATTAACATTATACAGCCGAATGAAATATATATATCAGCAATATTAAATACATACCAATGTAAATTCTGATAGTGCAGATCAATGAAGTCGACAACTGCACCATATGCAATCCTATCTATTAAATTTCCAATAGCCCCTCCAATTACTAGGCTAAATGCGAAAAAATAATACTTTTGGTTTAATTTGTTGGCATAAATGACCAGTATGCAAATTACAGATAATATTATGACAATATATAATACATTAATACTAAACATATTATTTTGAAATGAACCAAAGGCAAACCCTCTATTCCATACTATTACAAGATTAAAGTACTCATTAACTTTATGGAGAAATTCACTAGTGAGTAATTTTGGATTGATATCAAAGTACTTAATAAATAAAATTTTACTTACTTGATCAATCAATGCAAATAATAAAATAAATAAGTAAAAATATTTATGCTTAATATTCATTAATTATTTAATCGCAGCTTCACATCTTTGGCAAATACTGTCATTTAATGCATCAAAATATTTCCAACAACGCTCACATTTTTCTCCAGATACCTTAGATACTTTTACACCAACACCTTGTAATTCATTTAACTGAAAGCAGTCGTCCAATGTATTAAGCTTAGAAATAGATAATTTTGAAACTATACAGATATTTTCTAAGTCACTAACAATAATATTTGAAGTGCTATCTATATCTTGGAAATAAATTTCAACTGCAGCTTCAAGACTTGAACCTATTAATTTATTTTTTCTCTCAATTTCAATGGCACCATTCACTACTCTACGGATTAATTTAAGATTTTCCCACTTTATTGATAATTCAGTATTTTTCCAATTGTCATTCACTGTTGGAAAATCTTGATTATGAATAGAAGTATCTTTACCTAACCGACTTTGCCATGCCTCTTCTGTAGTAAAACAAAGAATTGGTGCTAATAAAGTTAATAAATGATTGAAAAGAATATCAAGAACAGTTCTTGTGGCTCTTCTTGTATGACTAGATTTATGGTCACAATATAAATTATCTTTCCTGATATCAAAATAAAATGAAGATAATTCATTGGTACAAAAATTAAATATTGCAGAAAATACTTTTTGATATTCAAAAATTTGATAATTTTTTAAAACTTCCTCTTCTAGCTCAGTAAGTCTACCCAAAATGTATTTGTCTAATTCTGGAAGATCAGAAAAACTAATTTTTTCTTCTTCTTTGAAATCATTTAAGTTACCAAGAATAAACCTTAGACTGTTTCTAAGTCTTCTATAGCTATCTGCGTTACTTTTAATAATTTCTGGACCAATTTTCAGATCATCTGAATAATCACTGCTAGCAACCCAAAGCCGCAGAATGTCAGCACCTGATTTTTCTATGATTTCAGCTGGAGGAACAATATTTGATGATGATTTACTCATTTTGTTACCATCTTCATGTAACACAAACCCATGAGTTAGTACTGCCTCATATGGCGCTACACCTCTAGTTCCACATGATTCTAATAAAGAAGAATGAAACCATCCTCTATGTTGATCTGTACCTTCAAGATAAATAGAAGCAGGCCAAATCTGATCCTCTTTTCCATCTAAAACAAATGCATGGGTGCATCCAGAATCAAACCAAACATCTAAAATATCATCTACTTTTTCGTATTCATCTGGATTATATTTATCTCCAAGTAATTCAGCTTTAGTTTTTTCAAACCAAACATCACATCCATGCTCTTCATACATTTTAATAATTTTTTCATTAAGCTCAGTATCAATTAGAGGTTCACCAGAAATTTTATGATAAAAGATTGATAACGGAACACCCCAAGCTCTTTGTCGCGAAACTACCCAATCAGGCCTATTTTCAATCATTGATAAAATTCGGTTCTTGCCTTGAATTGGATACCAGTCAACTTCTTGAATTGCATTCAGTGCTTTTTTTCTTAGATCGTTAGTTTCCATACTAATAAACCATTGAGGCGTATTTCTAAATATTACCGGAGCTTTAGATCGCCATGAATGAGGATAACTGTGTCTAACTGATCCTTTGCCACTTAAGGCATTATGATTTCTAAGTTCAATAATAACAGCAACATTAGCTTCAGCATCTGATCCATCGTCATTAAAAATTTTCTTTCCTTTAAATAACGGAACATGATCAAAATAAATTCCATCTCTATCTACTGTTTCAGGTACTTCAACCCCATTAGCTTTTCCAAGATCATAATCATCAGGGCCATGGCCTGGAGCAATATGAACAAAGCCTGTTCCTTGCTCGAGCGTCACAAAGTCAGCGTGATATAAATTTACATCAAACTCATAACCTGAATTATGAAATGGGTGATTACAAACAATATCAGACATATTATTTAAAGATTTAATTTTATCTAATTTTTCAATCTTACATTTTTCTTTAAATTGTTCAGAAAGTTCATCTGCTAAAATTACTTGATCTCCCTCTAAGCTATGAGACCCCTCCATAACTTCAGTCACTTTATAAAGGCTGTATGAAAAATCTTTATTATAAGCTAATGCTCTGTTGCCTGGAATTGTCCAAGGTGTCGTAGTCCAAATAACTACAGATGCATTTAGTAATTCATCATCACTTGATTTTTTAATGGGGAACTTAACAAAGATTGTGATTGATTTATGTTCACGGTATTCTAATTCTGCCTCTGCTAATGCAGTTTTTTCAACTGTGGACCACATCACAGGTTTTGATCCTCTGTACAAACCTTTATTTTCAAGAAATTTAAAAAATTCTTTTACAATAATCGCCTCAGACTTATGGGCCATAGTTGTATAAGGTGATGACCATTCTCCAGTAATGCCTAATCGAATGAATTCTTCTCTTTGAATGTTGATCCATTTATCAGCAAAATCTCTACATTCTTTTCTAAATTGAACAATATCTACCTCATCTTTATTTAAACCTTTTTTTCTATATTCCTCTTCAATTTTCCATTCAATTGGTAGCCCATGACAATCCCAACCAGGAGTATAAGAAGAATCTTTCCCTAACATTTGTTGAGATCTAACTACAAAATCTTTTAAAATTTTGTTTAACGCATGTCCAATATGCAGATGACCATTTGCATAAGGTGGTCCATCATGAAGGACAAACTTTTCTTTGCCTTTTGATTTAACTCTTAGATTTTTGTAGATTTCTTTTTCTGACCACTGTTTTAAAATTTTTGGTTCTTGTTCAGGCAAACCAGCGCGCATAGCAAAATCTGTTTTTGGCAAAAACAGACTTTCACTGAAATCTGCACTATCTTCTTTAGATGTCATAATTTAACTTTTATTTAAGATCTTTTTGGTTCTGGTAATATCTTTTTTAATCTGAGTTTTAAGGCTGTCAATTCCTGAAAATTTCTTTTCAGACCTTACATAATCAATAAAGCTTACTTTTAATGCAGTTTTATAAATATTCAATTTAAAACTAAATAAATGTACTTCTAAAACAGCAGTTTTTTTACCAAATGTTGGCCTTAATCCAAAGTTGGCAATTCCACTTTTTACTTTACCTTTATGTTGACCTGAAATGAAAGTAACTTTAACAGCATAGACGCCAAACTTCGGATAGATATATTTCTCTGTTGATATATTTGCAGTTGGAAATCCTATTAATCTGCCACGTTTATCACCTGTAATTACTGTTCCAGACACTGACCAATCATGACCTAAAAAATTATTAGCTTCTTTTATTTTTCCCTTTTTAATAAAATCTCTAATATTGGATGAAGAAAATATTTTATTGCTTCCACTAACTCTATAAAGCTCTGAACCACTAACTTTAAAATTATTTTTTTTTGCAAATTTTTCTAAATATTTTAAGTTGCCTGTTCTATCTTTACCAAATCGAAAATTATTTCCTATAAAGACATGCTGCATTTTACAGCTATTTAATAAAATTTTATCACAGAAGTTTAAAGCTGACATTGATGCTAATGTTTTATTAAATTTAAGAATAATAATAAAGTTAACTCCAAGACTTTCTAAAATTTTTGACTTAGTTTCAAGCGAAGACAGTAAAAATTGTTTTTCTTTTGTAAAATACTCTCTTGGATGAGGATCAAACATCATCACACCAAGTTGTGATTTATTTTTCTTTGAAATAATCTTTGCGGCTTTAATAACTTTTTTATGGCCACGATGAACACCATCAAAATTTCCTATGACTAACGATGA
>CAJJAN010000016.1 GCA_905182145.1 uncultured Pelagibacteraceae bacterium | reverse complement strand
CATCACCATGCTCATCAACATGCTCATCATCACCATGCTCATCACCATGCTCATCATCACCATGCTCATCATCATCATGCTCATCATCATCATGCTCATCATGCTCATCATCATGCTCATCGAATATATTTTTTTCTCTAAATTTTAATAAATTTATCTCGTTCGAGTCCATTAAAGTGACTCTCTTTGCATTTTTGGCAATTGAATCAAGTGGTGATTCTAAAAATGCCTCTAAATCTTCTCCTATCCAAAAAACTATGTCAGCTTCTTGTAACATCGAAGCATGTGATGGTTTTAACTGAAAGGTATGAGGGGAAGAACTACCATCAATTATTATATCTGGAGTTCCAACTCCATCCATTACATAGCTTATTAATGAGTGAAGTGGTTTAATTGAGGCTACAACCTTAGTTTCAGCATTTGCATGTGATACAATTGATAATAGATAAAAAGTTGATAAAAATAGTCCAAATTTTTGTAGTAATTTCATAGATTTTATTGCTTTCATAGATTTAAAGTAGTAGTGTTATATTATAACATAATTTTTTTGCAAGCACTTTTCATGAAAGATAATAATATTTTAGTAAAGTTATCCAATGCGGGTATTCTAAAAGATAACAAATGGCTTGTTAGAGGAGTTAATCTAGAAATTCATAAAGGTAAGATAGTAACTTTAATTGGTCCAAATGGATCAGGCAAAACAACAACAGCTAAAATTGCACTTGGACTCTATAAACACATAGAAGGTACGGTAGAAAAATTTACTAAAAAAATTTCCTATGTGCCACAAAAAGTAATTATCGATTGGACATTGCCAGTTCGAGTTAGTGATTTTATGGTTTTAACACAAGATCTTAAGTCGGATGAGATATCTTATGCTTTAAATTTGACTGGGGTTGAACATTTAAAAAATAATAATCTAAGAGACCTATCAGGTGGGGAGTTCCAAAGAGTTCTTTTAGCTAGAGCTATAGCTAAAAGACCTGAACTTTTAGTTCTTGATGAGCCAGTTCAGGGTGTCGATTATTCTGGAGAAGTAGCATTATATGCATTAATAAAAAAAATTTCAGAAACTCTGAAGTGTGGCATTCTTTTAATTTCGCATGATTTGCATGTAGTTATGTCAGCAACAGATCATGTAGTTTGTCTTAACGGCCATGTTTGCTGTTCAGGAAATCCAGTTGATGTAGCACAAGATAAAAATTACAAAGAATTATTTGGAGAACACTCCTCACAACTATTATCAATTTATGAGCATGATCACAATCATACTCATTCCTCTGATGGAAATATAGTAGAAGCAAAAAAATAATTATGTTTGAAGATTTTTTATTTAGAGCTTTGATTGCAGGTATAGGAATTGCTTTAGTTACAGGACCTCTCGGCTGTTTTGTTGTTTGGAGAAGGCTGTCATTTTTCGGAGATACACTTGCACACTCTGCTTTATTGGGAGTTATATTATCAGTAACATTTGATATTAATATTTCGTTATCAGTATTTGTTGTTTCATCTTTAGTAGCATTGCTTTTATTAAAGCTGCAAAATACCACCAATTTAGCTAGTGATTCATTATTGGGACTTTTATCCCATTCATCTCTTGCTATTGGATTGGTTGTATTAGGCTTTTTATCATTTATTAGGTTTGATATTATGGGAGTTCTGTTTGGAGATATCCTTTCAGTGAGTGTTAATGACTTACTAATTATTTGGATTGGAGGAGCCACCATACTTTTTGTTCTATGGTTAATTTGGAAACCATTATTCGCAGCTACAGTTAATTATGAACTTGCTGAAGCAGAAGGAATGAACCCAGATAGAATTAATGTAATATTTACAATTTTATTGGCAGCTCTTATTGCAATATCAATCAAAATGGTGGGATTATTATTAATCACGGGTATGTTAATTATTCCAACTGCAACAGCTCGAAATCTATCAAATAATCCAAAACAAATGGTAATTTTTTCAATTATAGGTGGATTATTGTCGGTATTTATTGGCCTATATACTTCGTTTGAAATTAATACTGCATCTGGCCCAACAATCATTACTGTTGCATTGATATTATTTATTTTATCATTAACAAATACTCAAAAAAAATACTAATATTAGCTAAGACTATAAAAACAAAAGATTATGGATAGCAAAAATAAATCATTATCAAAAAATCAACAAATAGTATTAGATTTTATTCAAAGAAATAAAAAGCCAGTTAAAGCTTATTCAATACTCTCAAGCGTTCAAAAAAAAGGAATAAATGCTCCACCACAAGTTTATAGAGCTTTAGATAAGTTGATTGAGAAAGGCAAAGTTCATAAAGTTGAAAGTCAAAATTCTTTCGTTGCATGTAAGATTTTAAACTGTGAAACACGACATGCCACCATATTTTCAATTTGCTATAAATGTGATAGTGCTTCAGAAATAAATGATACAAAACTTTTTAATTATTTATCTGAATTTAAAGACTCAGGTGGAGCTAAATTTGATGGGTATAATTTAGAATTTTTTGGCACCTGTAACTCTTGTAAAAAAAACTAAATTTTTAGTTAATTCAATATTTATGGATTAGTAAATTTGAATAATAGCGCTGTTGATTTTAAATTTATTCCAAATGTTATAAAGTAACAAATTCTATAGACACTTTTGAAATTTTCCCCTAAAAATAATACTTAAAATTCACAGGAGACTTGATGACTAAAAATATTTATTTTTCACTATTATTATCAGCTTTGGTAACAGTTGCCTTAGCGGAGGAAACAAGACAAGTTGATAAGCACGAACATGGTGTTGGAGAGCTTAATATAGCCATTGATAAAAACATCATTGATTTTGAATTTATGTTACCAGGTGCTGATATTGTTGGCTTTGAATATGAAGCAAAAAGTGATGAAGATATAGAGCTAGTAAATAAAGCACTTAATAAATTTGAAGACTATAAAAATATTTTTAGTATACCAGCCGATGGTCAATGTAATCTTGCATCTCTTGAAGTAAAAATTAATAATGAAGACGAACACGACGAACACGACGAACACGACGAACACGACGAACACGACGAACACGACGAACACGACGAACATGACGAACATGACGAACATAAAGACGAACATGACGAACACGACAAAAATCAAGTAGAGATCCATAACGAGTTCTATGCAAAGTACTCATTTGAATGTGGTAGTATTAAATTAATTAATAATGTAGAATTTTCTTACTTTATGACATTCCCAAATTCTGGTGAGTTAGAAGTACAATTTATCTCGGAGCTGGGTTCAACTAGTTTTGAGGTTGAAGCAGATAAACCTGTCATTAATATTGAAGGAAAGATTTAATTTGAATGAAGAAACTATTTGCCTAGATTCCGTAAGATTCTATTGGTCTAAAAAATCTGATTTTAAGCTTCATATACCAAAATTAAATATTGGTAAGGGTGAAAAGGTACTGTTACTGGGAGAAAGTGGCTCTGGTAAAACTACTTTACTCTCACTTATATGTGGTTTTCTAAGTCCTATATCAGGAGATATTTATTTAAATGAACAAAAAACTAATAATTTAACTGCAAATAAAAGAGACCAATATCGATCTGATAATATAGGCATAATCTTTCAACAATTTAATTTGCTGCCGTACGCTAGTGTTATAGATAATATTATCCTTCCTTTGTATTTTTCTAAGATAAGAGCCAGTAGAGTATTAAACCAAAGAGATGTGGCAATTAGTATCTGTAAGTCACTACGACTACCTGACTCTATTAAAGATGTACAGGCAAGTAAACTAAGTGTCGGACAACAACAGAGAGTTGCTGTAGCAAGAGCTTTAATAGGTAACCCTTCACTGATTATTGCCGACGAACCGACATCAGCATTAGATACGGATACTCAAAAAAATTTCTTGGATCTAATGTTTAAGCAAATCGAAGAGAATAAATCAACCTTGTTAATGGTTTCCCATGATAGATCTCTATCCAATTACTTTGATCGTATTATTGATATTAATGATATTTTAGTTAGAGAGGATTAGGCGTGTTATTAAAATTAACAATCAGTTCACTTTATGCAAGACTTCTAACCGTAAGCATGACTGTTTTTGCAATTTCATTATCTTTAATGCTTTATCTAAGTGTTGAAAAATTAAGAGCTTCTGCTTATACAAGTTTTACAAATACAATATCACAAACTGATTTAATTGTAGGTTCAAGAACTGGATCAGTACAACTTCTTCTATATTCTGTATTTAGAATTGGAAATGCAACGAACAATATAACTTGGGAAAGCTATGAAGATATTATCAAAAGAGATGAGGTTGATTGGTCAGTGCCAATTTCTCTTGGTGATAGTCATAAAGAATTTAGAGTTATGGGTACAAATGAAGATTTTTTTAAAAGATATAAATACAGAGGAGATCAATCTTTAAAAATCGAAAATGGTAAATATTTTTCAGATCTATATGATGTTGTTATAGGTTCCGGTGTCGCAGAAAAATTAGGATACAATATTAATACTCCTATAATTGTATCTCATGGCTTAAGGTCCTTTACAGAACATGATGATCAGCCTTTTAAAGTGTCGGGTATACTTGCTAAAACAGGAACGCCAGTAGATAATACAATCATTGTTAGCTTAGAAGCAATCGAAGCTATTCATATAGATTGGTCAAGTGGTGCAAAAATCCCTGGACAAGAGACCCCTGTAGAACAAATTCGAAGAATGGATTTAGCACCTTCAAATATAACTGCTGTGTTGATAGGGGTAAATTCAAAATTACAGATTTTTCAACTTCAACGATGGATTAATGAATACTCTGAAGAGGCATTAAGTTCAATCTTACCTGGGGTTGCTTTACAAGAATTATGGAGAATTGTAAGTATTGTTGAAAACTTATTATTAGGAATATCTATGGTAGTTATATTTACAACTTTAATTGGAATGGCTGCAATTATTTTTTCTAGTTTAAGTGAAAGAAGACGTGAAATGGCGATTTGGAGAGCAATGGGTGCATCACCTAAAATAGTAATAGGATTACTTATGCTCGAAGCATTTATTATTTCTAGTTTAAGCGTTATGGTGAGTACTTTTCTACTATTTATCTTGCTATATATACTGCAACCATGGATTGATAGTACTTATGGGATATTAGTAACAATTGAGATGTTGTCTTTAAAGGATATTTATATTTTTATATTATTTATATTATCTGCAATGCTAGTGAGCTTAATACCAGCAATAAGAGCATATTGGTTTTCAATAAATGATGGTATGACGATAAAAATATGATACATAGATTTTTTAATTTAATAAAAAAATTAACATTTAGTTTTTCACTACTAATCTTAATTAATTCAAATTCTTATTCTATAGATAAAAATGAAATAGGATGGCATGACCTCATACCCTGGACTGCTATTTTCACATCAGGTGAAGTTAAATTTAATAAAAAGTTAGATGGCAAAATAGTTAAAATACCTGGGTACATAGTTCCATTAGATTATTCAGGCACTGGCGTAACTGAATTTATGTTGGTGCCGTATGTTGGTGCATGCATTCATGTGCCACCACCGCCACCTAACCAGCTAGTTTATGTCACAACAGACAAGCCTTGGGATACAATGACTTTATGGGAGCCTGTATGGGTTACCGGAGAAATAATTGTTAAAATTCAAACAAATGAATGGGCGGAAACTGGCTATGAAATTAGTGCAGATAAAATTGAATTTTATGATTATTAATTAAAATACTTTTTAATAATTTCTTCATAAATTTTTGCCAAGTTCTCAATATCTTTAACTGCTACATGTTCATCAACTTGATGTGCTGTAGAGCCAACTAAACCAAATTCTGCAACTTCACAATAATCTTTAAAAAATCTTGCATCACTCGTACCACCAGTTGTACTAAATTCTGAATTTAAACCAGTGACCAAATCAACCGCTTCTTTAATCTTTTTGGTAAAGTCACTTTCTTTAGTCAAAAATGGTTGAGCTGAGTTTCTAAACTCAATAGTAGATTTATATTCAGTATTTAATAGTTCTTGGTCAGTTATCTCTTGAAGCAACTTCATTAGACCATCTTCTGTTTGCAAAATGTTATAACGAATATTTATTTGAGCTGTGGCCGAATGAGGCACCACATTATCAGCCGTATTATCAGCATCAATTTTTACAATCTCAATATTTGTTGGTGGAAAATCTTCAGTACCTTCATCTAATTTTAGGTCTACGATTTTACTTAATACTTTTGTTAGTGCATCAATGGGATTTAAAGTCCATTGCGGATAAGCTACATGACCTTGAATTCCAATGATTGAAATATTAGTTGTAAGACTACCACGGCGACCAATTTTGATCATTTCACCTAGTTGAGCAGGGCATGTAGGTTCACCAACAATGCACGAGTCAATCTTTTCACCATTTTTAGTAATAGCCTCTAAAACTTTTTGAGTACCATTTATTGCTGGGCCTTCTTCATCATTAGTAATTAACAAACTTATAGTACCCTTGAAGTCTCCAGTTTTAATAAAATTACTTGCAGCCGCAGTAAATGCGGCAATAGCAGACTTCATATCTGCGGTGCCACGACCATATAAATTACCATCTTTAATTACAGCATCAAATGGATCATTGGTCCAAGAAGCGCTATTACCAACAGGAACAACGTCAGTATGACCACCAAAACATAAATGAGGTGCGCCTTCACCATAGCTAGCAAATAAATTATCAACCGCTTCAGTACCGGTTTCTTCAAAAGGCATTCGAGTACACCTGAAGCCAATTTCTTCTAACTGGTCTTGCAGTGTTTGTAATACACCGGCATCAGTAGGTGTAACACTAGGGCATGAGATTAGTGATTGA
The DNA here is from genome assembly GCA_905182145.1 of uncultured Pelagibacteraceae bacterium. Lineage (GTDB taxonomy): Bacteria > Pseudomonadota > Alphaproteobacteria > Pelagibacterales > AG-422-B15 > CACCCN01. Next base: position 32,207 of record CAJJAN010000016.1, on the reverse strand, counting down.
GTAAGTTTTACTGGATCAATGTTTGATGCAGACATTTTTTTCTATTCCCTTAATAGATCATTAATAGAAGTTTTAGATCGTGTTTGGGCATCAACTGTTTTAACAATTACAGCACAATATAACCCTGGTTTTGATGGATCTTTATTCGGTAGGTTACCAGGAACAATTACTGAGTAGGCAGGTACTTCACCATAAGTTATTTCACCTGTTTCACGATTTATAATTTTAGTAGAGGCACCAAGATATACACCCATTGATATTACAGATCCTTCACGCACGATAACACCTTCAGCAACTTCTGATCTAGCGCCGACAAAACAATTGTCTTCAATAATAACTGGGTTAGCTTGCAATGGTTCTAAGACGCCACCAATTCCAACTCCACCTGAGAGGTGGCAATTCTTTCCTATTTGTGCACATGAACCAACAGTAGTCCACGTATCCACCATGGTTCCATCATCAACATAAGCGCCAATATTTACAAATGATGGCATCAGGACAACATTTTTTCCAATGTATGAACCTTTACGCACGACACCATTAGGCACATGACGATAACCAGCTGTCTTCCAATCATCTTCACTCCAATTAGTTGTTTTGCCTTCAACCTTATCGTACCAAGTGGTATATGGACCTTGAATCAACTTATTTGAATTTAAACGAAATGATAATAGAACTGCTTTTTTAATCCATTGATTTACAATCCATGCATCACCTTGCTTTTCTGCAACGCGGATTGAGCCATTATCTACTAGGCCGATAGTGCTATTAACATGTTTAATTAACTCAGCATCTGTTGCATCTAGATTAGCAATATTATCCCAAGCAGTTTCTATAAAGTTTTTAGTCTCAGTAGTATCCATTTTAATAGTCCTTATTATTTTGAAATTAATGTTCCAGCACCTTTTTTAGTAAATAGCTCTAATACTGTTGCGTTTGGATTACGGCCATCAATAATAACAACACCCTTAACGCCTTTTTTAATAATGTTGAAGCATGTTTTTATTTTTGGCAGCATTCCACCTTTTATTGTACCATTTTTTATAAATTTTGAGGCTTTTTTTTCATCTAGCTCAGCTATTAATCTCTTTTTATTATCTAAAACACCGACCACATCTGTTAACAGGATAAGTCTTTCAGCTTTCAATTTTTCTGCAACATAGCCTGCTGCTGTATCGGCATTAATATTATAAGTATTGCCAGCATTATCAAAACCTAATGGTGAGATTACTGGAACGATACCTTGTTTTAATAAATCTAAAATATAATTTTTATCTAGACTAGTAGGTGTACCAACAAAACCAATTTTTCCATTCAACATTTTTTTGGCACCAATAATCTTTTTAGTAATACCATTAATTGATTTTGCAGAACCACCACATTGGTTAATATTACTTACAATCATTGGATTAAGTTCTCGACCAACAATTCTTTTAACAATACTTAAGATACGCTTCGTAGTAACACGCAAGCCTTGATACTCTTGATCTTTAATTTTTTGCTTTAACATCTCTTTTTCAATTTGGGGACCACCACCATGAACGATGACAATTTTTAATCCTAACTGATTGAATAATGAAATGTTTCTTGCAAATGATTTTACAATTTTTTGGTTACTAAGTGCAAAGCCACCATATTTTATAACAATAATTTTACTCTGATAAAAATTGGCAAAGTCTAAAGCTTGTTTATGAAATGCTTTTCCTTGAGGCCAAAGATAATTCAAAACTTTTGCTCTTTGTTGAGCAATATCTACGTTACTACCCATGATGATTAATTAGTTTTTATGTTAGTGCGGCGGACAATAACCCACTGCTGAATAATTGATAACAAGTTGTTAGTTGTCCAATAGATTACAAGTCCTGCTGCAAACTGTGATAACAAGACAGTAATGAAGAATGGGAAGAACATAAAGATCTTCGCTTGAATTGGATCTGGTGGTGCTGGATTAAGCTTTTGTTGGATGTACATAGTTAGACCCATTAAGATTGGCCAAACTCCTATTACAAGAAATGATGGTGGATCCCAAGGGATCAGACCAAAGAGATTGAATAGTGATGTTGGATCTTTAGCTGATAAGTCCTGAATCCATCCAAAAAATGGTGCATGACGCATCTCTAGTGAAACGAATAACATCTTATAAATAGCAAAGAAGAATGGTATTTGAATTAGAATTGGTAAACAGCCCGAAACAGGATTTACTTTTTCTTTTTTATATAATGTCATCAACGCTTGCTGTTGTTGTTGACGATCATCTTTATGCAACTCTTTCAGCCTTGTCATTTCAGGCTGTAATTTTTTCATTTTAGCCATTGAAACAAATGACCAGTTGGCTAGTGGGAAAAATAATATTCGCGTCATTGCTGTTAAAATAATAATCGCAACCCCAAAATTACCCGTTAGATCAAACAAGTAGTAGATAATATAAAATAAAGGTTTAGTTAAAAAATAAAACCAACCCCAGTCTATTGAGAGATCAAAGTTATAAAACCCATACTCTTCTTGATAAGCATCGATTACTTCAGCTTCTTTAGCGCCAATAAAAATATTACTCGATGTTTCATATGAACTGCCAGCATTTACGATTGTTGAATCTTGACTACGAAAGTAAGCAGTATAATTATTATCGTAACTAAATATTCCTTTAAAAGATTCACCTTGTTCTGGAATTAAGGCTGTTAACCAGTATTTATCTGTAAAACCTAACCAACCATTATTACTATCAAAGTTATAAACTTTATCATCAGCCAAATCATCATAATCAATTTGTTCTAATTTTTCATCAAGAACACCAACTAGACCCTCATGTAGAATAAACATGCCCGATAAGTCAGGCGTACTTTCACGAGTAATTTTTGCTGCGTTATTAACAATAATACTATTCGTGCCATTATTTATAATGTTCTGGGTGATCTCAAATAAATATTCATCACTTAGTGCGATTGTTGATTGAAATGTTTGTCCAGTATCATTTTTCCATTCAAATGTAAGCGGGCTTTCAAGGGTTAATACATTGTTATAACCTGTGAGCTTCCACGGAGTATTTCTGTTTGGAATATCAAAGTCACTATTCTTAGCTTGTATCCAACCAAATGAAACCTCGTGGCCATTGCCGGTTTTGAGTGGGCTTAAAAATCTAATATTAGCTGAGTCTTTATCTAGAGTTTCTTGGTATGCTTTTAGAGTTATATCATCAATTATTAGACCATTAAGTCTAATTGATCCTGAAATTCCAGGCGTATTAATCTCTATTCTTGGCGAGTCTGAAATACTATCTTCCACAGATAACATTTCTGGTTCTTCAATAATTTTTAATGACTCATCTAAAGTTCCAAGACCAAGATTTGACTCGGAGTTGGCAACTTCTGATTGTTGGATGGTTGCAGTTTCTTCTGGAATCATTGGTGGATCAAAGTAAACACTCCATAACAACAAGATTCCAACTGAGAGGGCTGTGGCTAATATAATATTTTTAGTATCCATAATTATTATTTCTTTGGTACTGGATCATAGCCTTCAGATCCACCTAATAATTTAATGGGATGACATTTTGCAATACGTTTGACACTTATGTAGGTACCCTTGAATACACCATGAGTTTGAATTGCTTCTTTGGCATAATGTGAACAAGTAGGATCAAATCGACATGAAGATGGAAAATAGGGTGACACTAATCTTTGGTAGCCGATAATTATCAAAACTAATAAATTTTTAAATATGTTCATTTGTGTATTTTTGTTAGTGCGGTTTTAAATTCTTTTTTAAGTACTTCAAAGTCTTCAGTAATAATATTTTTCTTTCCTATTAAAACATAATTCCAACTATTTTTACCATGGTCGTGAATCACATCTGCAACAATTTGTCTTAATCTTCTTTTTATTCTATTTCTTATAACGGCGTTACCATTTTGTTTTGTAACGGTATAGCCAACTTTTATTATATTTTCATCAGTTACCTTTAATGCTTGTAAAAGAAACGAACTACTTCTTAAAAATTTACCATTTTTAGCAGCTTGAAAGTCTTTTGATGTTTTGAGTGTTTGAAGAGTAGCCATCAAGCTTCATATAGTATTAAGCAGAAAGTTCTTTTCTGCCTTTAGCGCGGCGGCGTGCAAGGATAATTCTACCACTTTTTGTGCCAGATCTTGCTCTGAACCCATGCCTGTGTTTTTTTACTATATTAGATGGTTGAAATGTTCTTTTCATTTTATTTAATAATTTTTACTTGTGGAATGCGTTATAAATTGCAAACTATAGATAGTCAAATAGTATTAAAAGTCACAAAAATTATGTTTAAGAAAAAATCAATTTATTGGGTAATATTCAGTATTATCGCTGTTTTTGCGATTTATTTCATAGGAAATAATAACCCCATCTCAATGGAATTCATAGTCACTCAGAACGGTTTTTTTAGGGAATTTATAGCTGAGAAGCCAGTTTTTGCCATTTTAATTACCACCTTAGTGTTAACCATAAACATTGCCGTGATGGGATTTGCATCTCCTGTCGTCATTTTGGCTGGGTTTTATTTTGGCTTTTATAATGGTTTAGCTATTGCCATAATAGGCGAAACTATTGGTGCCATGATTGTATTCACATACGCTAGATATTTTTTTAAGAGCTTTTTTACTAAACGATTAGGTCATCGTTTTGATAAAATCAAAGAAGGCTTTAATTCCAATGCTATTAGTTACTTGTTGTTTATAAGAATTATTGGGGGGATCCCGTTTGGAATTCAAAATTTACTTCCTGCAATTTTTGATATGAAGCTTAGAGACTATTTTATAGCGACAATATTCGGAGTTATACCTTGGGCCTACATTCTGGTCAGCATAGGCAGTGGTATTAATGATATTGTTGAAGCAAAAGAATTTAATAGCTCTATGTTATTGGACTCAAGCTATCTAATGCCAATATTTGTTGTAGCCGCAATAGTTTTAGTACCCGTTATATATAAAATAATTAAAAAAAGATTTCTAAGTTAAGTCCAATCAAGTAAGTTAAGCCATTCTATGTGCGCCGGTGGCTCAGCTGGATAGAGCACCAGACTACGAATCTGGGGGTCAGGAGTTCGAATCTCTTCCGGCGCACCACTAATATAAAAATAATTTAAAACTATATGACACTAACTAATCATCAAAAAGGTATCCTATTAGCTTTTGCTGGCGTTATGCTTTTAACTCCAGACAGTTTATTGATTAGGCTAATTACAATAGATACTTGGAGTTTATTATTTTATCGAAGTTTAATACCAGGTATTTTTTTATTATTATGTTTAATTGCTTATGCTAGAAAAAACTTCTTCAAGTTTTTTTTTAATGCGGGCAAACTCGGTTTATTAAATTCTATTTTTATTGTTGGTAGTAATATTTTTTTTATTCTAGCGCTACAGAACACTAATGTAGCCAATGCATTAGTAATGGTGAGTTTAGTTCCATTAATAGCTGCAATTATTTCATTTATTTTTCTTCGTGAGCGATTAGATTTTTTTACAAACGCTGCCATATTTTTATGTTTACTGGCAGTCATATTTATATTCTATGACTCAATTGGTTCGGGAAGAATCTTAGGAGATATTTTTGGAATATTAACAGCAGTTTCTGTCGCTAGTAGCCTTGTGGTCATAAGATCTGCTGCAGATAAAAATTTTATACCTTCTTATGTGATGGGTAAATTAATAACAGCTGTAATTTCATCAATGCTTTTGACTAGCTTTGTAATTGGTGGAGTAGATTTATCATATATATTCCTGATGATCTTTACGGTTGGATTCTCGTTTATTTTAATAACATTTGCCCCAAGATTTATTTCAGCCTCAGAAGTAGGATTGTTTTTTCTACTGGAAACAGCATTAGGGCCAATTTGGGTTTGGTGGTTTATTGATGAAATACCAACCCAAAATACTATTATAGGAGCTATATTTATAGTATTTATTATTTTTATTCACTCCATCTATATGGTAAAAAAGTCTGATGGCTAAATTACTAATTAGAACGATCCCATTTATACTAATTCTTTTGGTGGTTAGTTGTGCTCAACCACAAGGAACTTTACCTGAATACAATCAGCAACTTTCTATAGAAGAACAAAAAATACAAAATCAATTATTTGCTGATAGTTGGCTTAAAACTTACATAGATGTTTCTGAAACTGGATTAAACATATTATTTAACGCAGTCGATCTTTGTAAGGAAGAAGATCAAATTTTTGGTATAGGAGTTGATATTGCAACTCGTTACGATGGGCCAGAGGCAATTAGATCGGAATTAACTAAAGCACTACTTTTATCTGATGAAATTACAGTAGTTGCTACTGGTATCAATACGCCAGCCCGAAATGCAGGCTTAAAAGCTGGAGATAAAATTATAGAGATTAATAGTTTTGCAGCTCCATATGGTATTGATGCTAACGCTGAATTTTATAAAACAATTAGAGAAAGCAATGATAAAAAACACAAGCTTTTGATTAATAGAAATGGACAAGATTTAGTTATTAATGTGCAGTCAAAGAAGCGTTGTAGATTTGGCTACTATGTAGATTTAGATAATAATACTTTTAATGCTTTTGCAGATGGAAATTATATAGCTCTTTCTTTGCGTATGGCTAAATGGCTTGCTCAAGATGAGCTAGGAATAGCATTGGTATTTGCACACGAACTTGGGCATAACGCAAATCGTCATGTAGATGATAAAAAAACAAATATGCAAGCTGGAGCTGGAATAGGGTTGCTTTTAGATATGATAGCTAGAACGCAAGGCGTGCAAACTGACTTTATGAACATGGGCGCCAATATGGGTGCGATGTCATATTCTATTGATTATGAAAATGAAGCTGATTACTTAAGTGTATATGCGATTGCTATGTCTGGTTACAAGATTGATGATGCTGCAAATTTTTGGAGAAGATTTGCTGTAGAAGTTCCAGGCTCAATATACTCCAAAGGTGGATCTCATCCTTCAACTAGTGAAAGATACGTAAGAATTGAAAAAACTATTAAAGAAGTTTATGGTAAAATTAATAATGGTGAAAAAATTCTTCCCAACTAGAAAGTATTTCTTATGAGTCTACAAAATGGAGTAATATTAGTTATCCTGCTTTTAATAATCTTTGCATTAAGCTTAAGTTTTGTAATAGGCTTATTTTAAATTAACCAACTTTAAATCTTTTTCTATTTGTTCGTTTTTGACGAGTTTGACTTAATGGTTGATAAGCTAATGAATGATGCTCATCACAATAAACCACTCCATCATTAGAACTTCTTCCACAAAATTTAAAATCTAAATCTTCTGGCTCACCTAGAGGCCATCGACATAAGCCATCTTTAATTCCAGCAAACGATATTGGATTCATAGGCTCAGAAACAGAAGTGGTAAGCTCAATAATTTTGCTATTTCTGTTAGCTGGCATTTTTTTTCTTCTTACTATGGAAACAGATGAAACTTTACTTTTAGATTTCATTCTACCGGATAAGCCAAGCCTATGAGCCTTACCTATTACAGCATTTCGAGTTATGCCGCCTAGTTCTGTGGCAATATTACTAGCTGTGTGGCCAGCCTCCCATAATTTTTTTAGATGTTCAATTCGTTCGTGAGTCCAAGACATAATTATTGACCTTTATTTGTTAGAAATTGGTTGTTTTCTTAAATAATGAAGAATTTTACCACTATATTTAGTTATAATTCAATAACTAATAACTAGATGTTGATATCTTTTTGGTGAATTTATGGGTATTAATTTTGCTATATAATTCAAAGCTATAACTAGCATACTGAATTTAATTTATTAATGACTTTTATTTTATTTAAACTAAACATATTTTTTTTACAAAAATATTTTAATTTTTTTTAAATAAATACTTAGATTTATGTCAAATGTTTTACCAACATACCCAAGATCAAATTTAACTTTTGATTATGGTGAAGGTAGCTATCTGTTCGAGGCTAACGGAGACAAGTATTTAGATTTTGGGTCTGGTATTGCTGTTAATTCACTTGGTTATGCAAATAAATATTTAAATGAAAAATTAATGGATCAGGCAAATAAACTCTGGCATGTATCAAATGTTTACCAAATACCTGAACAAGAAAGATTAGCCAAAAGATTGTGTGAAACTTGTTTTGCGGATTATGTATTCTTTTGTAACTCAGGCGCTGAAGCAATTGAAGCAGCTATAAAAATTGCCAGAAGATACTTTTATGTGACAGAAGGCTCTTTAACAAAAAATGAAATTATAACATTTTCAGGATCCTTTCATGGTCGAACAATCGGAGCTTTAGCAGCTGGAGGTCTTGAAAAATTAGATGGATTTAATACCTCAGTACCTGGTTTTAAGCAGTTACAATATAATGATCATGAGGCTTTAGAAGCTGCCGTGTCTAAAGACACAGCTGCGATTCTCATTGAACCGATTCAAGGTGAGGGTGGTGTCTCAGTCTTGCCAGTTGAGTGTTTAATAGGTTTAAGAAAATTATGTGATGAAAATAATATATTATTAATATTTGATGAAGTTCAATGTGGTTTCTTAAGATCTGGAAAAATGTTTGCTCATCAATGGGCGGATATTGAACCAGATATAATGACAACAGCCAAAGCGATTGCTAATGGTTTTCCATTGGGCGCAACAATGACTTCAAAAAAAGTAGGGGATGTTATGCACCATGGTACTCATGGCTCAACATATGGTGGTAATCCACTTGCAGTTGCCGTAGGTAATGCTGTGTTAGATATAATGCAAAAAGAAATATTCTTAGAAAATTTAAAAAAAGTATCTAGTTATTTTCTTGCAGGCTTAAAGGAAATTTCAAATAAATTTCCAGACTCTATTAGTGAAATTAGGGGGAAAGGATTAATCTTAGGATTAAAGTGTATGAAAGACAATCTTAAATTTGTAGAAGAGCTTAGAAAACAAAAGATGTTAACTATCAAAGCGGGAGATAATGTAGTTCGATTACTTCCTCCTTTAACTCTATCAATTAAAGAATGTGACGAAGCTCTTGAAAAAATCACCAAGGCATGTAATTCAGGTTATTAAATATGAAAAACTTACTAAATATAAACGATCTTTCAAAAGATGAGATTTTAAAAATAATTAATGCAGCAATAGATAGTAAAAAAAATAAGAAACATTCTATTCAAGCTAAAGATAAAACTTTGGCAATGATTTTTGAAAAAAGTTCAACTCGTACAAGAATTTCCTTTGAACTTGCCATAAAGCAATTAGGCGGTTTATCCATTATGTTAGATAAAGATCATTTGCATTTAGGCAAAAGAGAAACATTAGCAGACACTGCAAAAACTTTATCACAGTATGCAGATATTATTATGATGAGATCAAATAACCATTCAACATTAGAAAATCTTGCAAAACATTCAAGTGTCCCGGTGATAAATGGATTATCAGATCTTTCTCATCCGTGCCAAACGTTAGCAACATTAATGACAATTAAAGAAATCAAGGGAACATTAGAAAATATTAATATTTCATGGTTTGGTCCAATTAGTAATGTTGCACATTCTTTAATCGATGCTGCAAATAAAAACTTAGGCTTCAATTTAAATATTTATTGTCCAAAATATTATCAAGATGTTTATTTTCAAAAACTTAAAGATATGAATAAAGAGATTTCTTTAGATAAAATTAATTTAAGAGAGTTGAACCTAAATCAAATGGATCCAACAGATGTGATATACACTGATACGTGGTTTTCAATGGGGGATATTGAAGATAGTACAAAAATTGAGATGCTTTCAAAATATACTGTCAATCAAGATCTAATGTCTAAGGTAAATTCAGATTGTATATTTTTACACTGCCTACCTGCTAATCGTTCCCAAGAAGTATCAGGCGAAGTTATAGATGGTCCTCAATCATATGTATGGCAAGAAGCTCAAAATCGATTACATGTTCAAAAAGAATTGTTACTTAAATTTTTGTAACTTCTATTTCTTCCAAAATTGAGGCATTAAAAGAACAAGAACTGTAAATAATTCTAGTCTACCAATTAGCATTGCAAAAATTAACACCCATTTAGCACCAAAAGGAATACCAAAAAAATTTCCTTCGGGTCCAATGGTTGAGCCTAGACCTGGACCAACATTAGCAAGAGAAGTGGCTGCAGCAGATAACGAGGTAATAAAGTCAAGTTGAGTTGTAGAAAGCAATAATGTAATAATAATAAAAATAAGAATAAAAATAAAAAAGAAGCTCATTACAGAAGTTACAACATCGTCTGATAATTTTTTATTATTATAATGTGAAATAAAAACACCATGAGGATGTAAAATCTTTTTAATCTGATTTCTAGCTGTCTCAAATAAAATCTGAAATCTAAAAACCTTTATTCCACAAGTTGTAGAGCCTGCACAGCCACCTACAAACATTCCAAAGAATAAAAGGTAGATAGGAAAAGCGCCCCAAAGATTATAATTATCTGTACTGTATCCAGTTCCAGTTATTATTGAGATAACGTTGAATAAGCCATGTCTGATTGCATCAGATATATTTTTAATATCATAAAACCATAAATAAAATATTACCAAGCTACAGCTTAATAAAATAATTATTAAAAAAGTTATGATCTGTTGATCTTTAAAAAAATTAGATATTTTACCTTTATAAATTTGTAAATAAATTAGTATTGGCAAGCTAGCTAATATCATAAATATAGAGGATACATAATCTATTCCGGCACTATTAAATGCACCGATTGATCCTGATTTAGTTGAAAACCCACCAGTAGCAATAGTTGTCATACTATGGTTAACAGCATCAAAAATTCCCATTCCAAATAACCAGTAACCAAATGCACATAAAGATGTAAGTGATATATAAATTGTTAATACAGCTGAGGCTACTTGAGCTGTTCGTGGTAAAATTTTATCACTTGTATCAGAAGATTCAGTTCTAAAAACTTGCATGCCACCTACCTGTAAAACAGGCAGAATACTAATTGCCATAACAATAATTCCTATGCCACCAAGCCATTGCAATAGTGATCTCCATATTAAAAGACCCCTAGTCATTGCTTCTAGGTCAGTAATAATAGTTGAACCAGTGGTTGTCACACCAGACATTGACTCAAATATTGAGTCAGTAAGTGAAAATTCAAGATCAGAAATGTAAAATGGGATAGCGCCGAATAAAGCTATAACTGACCAAGACGCCGTTGTTAAAAGGAATGCATCCTTTGTAGTTAATTTACTTTCCTCACCATCACCACGAGTGGATAAAAAAATTGATATACCAAAACCTAAACAAAACAATGAAGAGATAAAAAAAGAAACCCATGTTTGGCTTGAGTAAATTAGATCAACTAAGGCTGGTATTAACATTAATGCGCTTAAAGCAATTAATAAAATACCTAATACATTTAGTATTAATTTAAAATTAAACATTTTTCAGCGCAGGTTTATTTCTAAACCTTTTTTAGGATCGAACCTTGTTGGATCATACTGTAAAATTCTTTTCTAGTCGAAGCATCTGTTCTAAATTTACCAAGTAGTTGGCTAGTTACCATGGATATTCCAGGTTCATTTATTCCTCTTGTGGTCATACATTCATGTTGTGCCTCAATAACAACAGCAACACCACGAGGCTTAAGAACTTGTTGTAAACAATTAGCAATTTCTGCAGTAAGTTTTTCTTGAACTTGCATCCTTTTAGAAAATATTCTTGTGATTCTTGCTAATTTACTTATCCCTACAACTCTTTTGTTAGGCAAATAAGCAACATGTGCACTTCCAATAAAGGGTGCCATATGATGTTCGCAATGTGATTCTACTCGTATATCTTTGAGCATGATAATTTCATCGTAACCTTCTATTTCAGAAAATGTTTTGTTTAAAACTTCTTTAGGATCTTGGTTGTAACCCCCATACCAATCTTGATATGCTTTTACTACTCTTTTAGGAGTGTCTAATAAACCTTCTCTATTTGGATCTTCTCCAACAAAACTAATTAGTGTTCTAACGGCTTTTTCAGCCTCAGCATTGCTGGGCTTCTTAACTAATGTTTTTTTTACAGCTTTTTTAGCTACAGTTTTTTTCGTGTTTTTCATAAGAGGGGTTTCTACATCAAAAGGAAAGTTTTTATAAGATAAATATACAATTAATTAGGTTTTTTGCTATCTAGGGGTAAATCTAATGAAAATGATGGAATTTTAGCTAAAAACTCTTCACCATCATCGAGCTGCATCTTGTAGTTACCCTTCATTATGCCACTAGTCGAGTTTAAAGGTGTTCCGCTGGTATATGTAAATTTACCTCCAGGTTTTATAGTAGGTTGCTTACCGATTACACCTTTGCCCTCTACTTCTTGTCTTCTTCCATTTGAATCAATAATTTCCCAATATCTACTCTTAAGAGTAACAGGCTTGACACCTAAGTTTTCAATTGTGACATGATAAGCCCAAACATGATAATATTCTTCAGGAATAGATTGATCATCTAAGTATTCTGGAATTACTGAAATTTCTATTGAACGACTTACTTGCTTATACATAGTTTATATATATTAACAGGAAGATGATTAATCAAACAATAAAATTAGTTAAATTTACATAAGGCTTATTTGTCATTTATGTAATTTTTATGGTACTATGTATTTATAATTAAAACCTGTGTTTAGAACAAATTAATATTTCATCAAATGGACAATTTTAAAGAAATAGCTTCAGAATCTAAGGCTTGGCCAATTATTGAGGCAAAAAAAATATTAGATAGAGTAAATAAATCTGGTAGTAAAAAAATAAATTTACAAACAGGTTATGGTCCCAGTGGATTGCCGCATATAGGAACTTTTGGAGAGGTTGCTAGAACCACAATGATCTATAATGCTCTAAAAAATTTAACTGATTTAGAAATTAATCTTTTAACTTTTTCAGATGATTTGGATGGATTAAGAAAAGTTCCAGATAATATTCCCAACACAAAACCATTAGAAGAAAATTTGAATAAACCCCTCACATCAATTCCAGATCCATTTGGTACACATTCAAGTTTTGGCGAACATAACAATGCCATGTTAAGAGATTTCTTGGATAAATTTGAATTTACCTATGAATTTAAAAGTGCCACTAAATTATACAAGTCAGGATTTTTTGATGAGCAGCTGATTAATGTTTTAAAAAATCATGATAAAATTAAAAATATTGTATTACCGACTTTGGGTGAGGATAGGCAGAAAACTTACAGTCCTTTTTTACCAATATGTCCAGATACTAATAAAGTTTTAGAGGTTGAAATATTAGAAACTAAAATTGAGTCTAACTCTATAGTCTATAAATATAATGATAAACTTTATGAGGTTCTGGTAACAGGCGGCAACTGTAAATTGCAATGGAAAGTTGACTGGGCAATGAGATGGATTGCTTTAGGAGTAGATTATGAAATGTATGGAAAAGACCTAATTCCTACATTTCAACTTTCAGCTAAAATTTGTCGAGCATTAGGTGGAAATCCTCCTGAAAACTATTTTTATGAATTGTTTCTTGATCAAAATGGAGAAAAAATTTCTAAATCTAAGGGCAACGGTTTAACTATAGATCAATGGTTAAAGTACGCGCCACCTGAGACATTGAGTTATTTTATGTATCAAAATCCTAGAAGAGCAAAAAAACTTTTTTTAGATGTAATTCCAAAGGCAACAGATGAATTTATATCTTCAATTAATAAATTTGAACAATTAAATGATAAAGAGAAATTGGATAGTCCAATTTGGCATATTTTTAATGGTAGCCCGTCTATGCAAAACGTGCCAGTGAGTTATAACATTTTATTAAACTTAGTATCTGCCAGCACTGAGAATGATCCCTCAGTAATTTTAGATTTTGTTGAGAGGTATGTAGGTAAAATTGAAAATAAGAACTTAGATTTTTTAAAGACTTTAATTGAACGTGTTACAAATTTTGATAATGATGTTTCTAAAAATAAATCAAATCTCAAATCACCAGATGAAAATGAAATTAAGATATTCAATGAATTAATCATTAGATTGCAAGCCATGAAAGATGAGACTGATGCGGAAACGATACAAACAGAAATATATCAAATTGGAAAAGATTTTAAATTTGAAAATTTAAGAGACTGGTTTAAGTTAATCTATCAGGTATTATTTGGCAAAGATGATGGACCTAGGTTTGGAACATTTGTTGCAATATATGGAATTGAAAAAACTATTAGATTAATAGAAAGTCGACTTAATTAGCCTATTTGATATGGACAAAATATTAATCAATTTATTAAGACAATTTAATCCAGAAACTGCTCACAATATTTCAATTAAACTACTAAAGCATGCGCCTATTTTAATAAAAGCGTATAAAGATAAGTCTCTTGAACTTGATATTGCAGGCTTAAAATTTGCAAATCCTATTGGAATGGCAGCGGGATTTGATAAAAATGCTGAAGTTTTCAACAGTTTGGCAAAAATTGGCTTTGGCTTTGTAGAATGTGGAACCGTAACTCCAAAACCTCAATTTGGAAATCCTAAACCAAGAGTATTTAGATACATAGAAGATGAAGCAATAATTAATCGGCTAGGTTTTAATAACAAAGGTGTAAATAATTTTTTATCCAATCTTGTAAATCGAAATAATTTTTATTCCCCTCTGGGAATTAATATTGGGCCAAATAAAGACAGTAAAAACTTTGTTGATGACTATATTAATTTAATAAATCATGTGTATGAGTATGCAGATTATATAACAATAAATATATCATCACCCAATACTGAAAATTTAAGGAAATTACAAAACAAAAACGAGCTTGAAGAATTGATAAAATCAATAGTTTCCTCAATTAAAGATAAAGATAAACAAAAGCCAATTTTTATAAAGATTAACCCTGATGAAAATATAGAAAGTTATAAAGATATTATTGATTTAGTTAATAAGTATTCTATTGCTGGCTTAGTCATCTCAAATACCACTATCCAACGTGATAGAAATTTAACAAATGAAATGCAAAATGAAACAGGTGGACTCTCTGGAAAACCACTTTTTAATCAAGCAAATAAAATTTTAGAATTAATTTATCGTGAAACTCAAGGCTCAATAATTTTAATTGGAGTAGGGGGTGTATCTAGTGGTCACGATGCCTATCAAAAAATAAAATTAGGTGCATCATTAGTTCAGCTGTATTCAGCTTTTGCTTTTCAAGGACCAAGTCTAATTAATCGGATAAATAAAGAGCTAGTGCAATTAGTTAAAAAAGATGGTTTTAATTCTATTTCAGAAGCTATAGGCTCCGGCGTATGAATAAAAATATTTTTATCACTGGAGCAGCATCAGGTATTGGAAAGGCTACAGCGCTATATTTTGCAAAAAAAGGATGGAATGTTGGTTTATTTGATATCAATGAAGAAGGTTTAAAAGAAGTTGCTAATGAGATTGGACACAATTCTTGTATGTATAAAAAATTGGATGTTACCAATCTAGAGCAGTGGACAGATGCTGTGGATGCTTATAGTGAATATACGAATGGAACATGCAATCTTTTTTTTAATAATGCTGGGATTGCTGCATTTACTGGAAGAATAGAAGATATCCCAATTCAGGAAGCACACAATGTAGTAAATATAAACCTTAATGGGGTTATTAATGGAGTCTATAAAGTTCTACCATTGTTGAAAGAGACTGATCAAAGCATGATTATAAACACAGGTTCTGTTGGAAGCTTTCTACCTGTACCTGGAGCATCCGTTTACTCTGCAACTAAGTTTGCTGTTAGAGGTTTAACAGAAGGTTTAAATATAGAATTTGCAAAATATGGAATAAAAGTTAGTGAGCTAAATCCCTGGTTTACCGAAACACCTATATTAAATGCAGAGCAGTCAACACCACTAATGGCTGGGGCTCTTCAACGCGATGTTATCAAATCAAGATCAGTCATTCATACAACAGATAAAGTAGCCAAAAGAGTATTTAAAATCTATCAACGAAGAGGGATACACAATGTTGTAGGTTTTACTGGAAATATGGCAGTATTTGTAATGCGATATTGTCCAGCAATAATTAGAAGGATGTCACGTAAAATGTATGCTGATTATTTTTCTTAAACTGATCTTTTAGCCTTATCAGCTTCATTAGAAGATTTAATCATACTTCTGAGTTTGTCCCACTCATCGTCTGTCACATCTTTAAGCATATCATAAAAGCTACCAGCGTGATTTAGCCATTGAGCGCCGTCAATTGTAACAATCTCTCCAGTTAAATATTCACAACCATCGGCCATAAGAAAAGTAGCTAAGTTAGCTAATTCAATTAACTCCCCAGTTCTTTTCATAGGTATAGCATCCATTAGATTAGTACCTTTGCCACCCGGTGCAAGTCTGTCCCAAGCACCTTTAGTGGGGAATGGACCTGGAGCAATTGCATTTAGCCTAATTCCTCTGTTACCCCATTCTGCAGCCAATGATTTGGTCATTGTTGCTAAGCCAGACTTTGACATTGCTGAAGGCACTGTAAAAGGACCACTACTATGAACCCAAGTAGTTATAATAGAAATTACACTTCCCTTTAACTTACTTTCTAACCATCTCTTGCCAATAGCATTAGTTGTATAAAAAGTTCCATTAAACACAATATTTGAAATTGCATTAAAAGCTTTAGGTGAAAGATCTTCTGTTCTAGAAATAAAATTTCCAGCAGCATTATTTACCAAACCTGTTAAAGGACCATCTGCCCATATTTCATCAACCATATCTTCAATGGCCTCAGGAACTTTAATGTCACATGATATTCCTTTTACAGAACCTCCGTGAAGTTCCATCATTTCATTTGCAGACTCATCTAGAACTGATTTTCTTCTACCACAAATATATATTTCAGCACCAAGTTCTAAATACCGAGTTGCCATGGCCTTACCTAATCCAGAGCCACCACCAGTAACTAGAATTCTTTTACCTTTTAATAAATCTTGTTGAAACATATCTATCTCCTTAACCTAGTGAATTTAAAATTGGAAAATATTCGATAAAAAAGAATGCAATTT
Organism: uncultured Pelagibacteraceae bacterium; assembly: GCA_905182145.1. Classification (GTDB taxonomy): domain Bacteria; phylum Pseudomonadota; class Alphaproteobacteria; order Pelagibacterales; family AG-422-B15; genus CACCCN01. The sequence goes on along the minus strand of CAJJAN010000016.1, from coordinate 15,219 downwards.
CTTGCATTCGATTAGTTAGAATAAGGACTCCAAATAAAATTAGCAAGAGTCCTGTAAAAATCTCTATTGGACGAATGTAGCTTCTTATTCTAACAAGAAATTTTAAGAAATATCCTATGCCAGCTGCAGCTAGCAGAAATGGTATTCCTAGTCCAGCTGAGTAAGTTAGTAATAACCATATTCCAAAGTATACACTGTCAGAACTAGCCGCTACCGATAAAACACTTCCTAAAATAGGTCCAATACAAGGCGTCCATCCAAATGCAAAAGAGATACCAACTATATATGACCCAATTAATCCAGGTTTAAAGTTATCGATTTGAAATCTAGTATCTTTATTCAAAAAATTGAATTGAATTAAATGTGTAAAATGAATTCCAAAAAGAATTATAATAATTCCAGCTGCAATTCTAAAATAATCTAAATACTCGTATAAAATATTACTAATTGAACTAGCAGTAGCACCAAGTAGAGTGAAGACAGTTGAGAAGCCTAATACAAAAGCCACAGCAAATTTGAAGACGCTGATATTTTTTTTAGTTTCTTCATCCATTATTTTATCAAGTGAAGTACCAGCTAAGAAACATAAATAGCCAGGTACAATAGGTAAAACACATGGAGACAGAAAGCTTAATAAGCCTGCTAAAAATACAAATGCGAATGATATTTCTTCCATAATCTATGCTTTTCTCAATCTACGAAACATTTCAGCACTAATCCATCCCATTAAGCCAGCCACCAAGACAGCTAGAAGGCCATATATCAAAGGATAGTTTATAGCCAAATTATGGATCATTGATTCAATACCAATTCTTTTAACCTTAAAGCCATAACTGTAATCCTTTTTAAGTTCTGAATTAATTAATAAGTATACTGATACAGTATAATCACCAATAGGTACAGTGTTAGGAATGGGTATATTAGTTTTAAATAGATTACCATCAAGAATATCAATTTGACTAGATTCATTATTTACAGAGAATAAATCAAGATTATTCTTATTTCTTTTCATTGCATTTAAGAAATCACGTCGATCTTTTGTCAATCTTATGTTACCCCACTCAATATCATTAGTATCTTGCTGAGTTAATAAGGTAATATTATTTTTGTTAAGAATTTCATCGTTAATTTCAGTTGTACTTGTTAAATAGTAAAAACCTGGAACTTCCTTAAAAGTAACTTCCGTATTATTTAACCAAAAACCATAAAAAGACTTCTTCTTTCTTACTTTAACAGTTTGTGGTGGTCCCTTAACTTCAATAATAACATCGCCTTTTGCATCCCTTGGAAGTGATGGGTCAGAATAAAATGCTCCAAAAACGAGTAGGTCTTGTCCAGAAAAATTTGCTCCAATAGTGATTTCATTAAGATCAGAACCTATGACTAAAGCGCTAGCATTTCCTTGGTATAAGAATAAAGAAATTAAAATAATTAGAATATTTTTCATTTAATATAGTTCTTTAATTGTAGATATTGAAAATATATCTGCCGGCTGAATTAAGAGATCTGTTCCAATTTTAAATGCGACTGCCAATACTATTATTGCCAATAGTGCCCTAAGTTCTTCGCCTCTAAATTTATTAGTAAATATTACTCCTAATTGAGCACCAATGACCGAAGAAAGAATTAAAGTGAACGCTAGAACGGCATCTACTGCAAAAGTAGAGGTTGCGTGTAGCAAGGTTACAAAAGCTGTTATAAATATAATTTGAAATAATGATGTTCCAATAACCTTAGAAGTTGGCATGCCGAGAAAGTAAATCATTGAAGGAATCAAAATAAAAGATCCTCCTATACCCATTGTGGCTGATAAAATTCCTATGAAGTAGCCAATTATAATTGGTGGTATAACGCTAATATATAAATTAGAAGAATAAAACCTCACTTTGAATGGAAGTCTGTGTGCCCAATTATGGTAATGTAGTTTCCTTTTAACTGTTTTCTTTCTTATACGATCTCTAATTACTTGTGAGCTTTCAATTAACATTAAAGTTCCAATGGAAAACAAAAGAATAAAATAAACTATCGCTAAAAAAGTTTCAATTTGTCCTGCGCTACTTAGTAATTTAAAAATCCAAATTCCAGTAAAAGAACCAAATAATCCACCTAATAATAAATACATACCCATTTTAACATCAACTAAACCTTGCCGCCAATGCGATAACGCACCTGAGACAGACGCAGCTACAATTTGATTAGCAGAAGTGGCAACAGCAACATTTGGAGGAATACCTATAAACATCAGTAATGGGGTCATTAAAAAACCACCGCCTAGACCCAGTAATCCTGAGAGAAAACCTACAGCTCCACCAAGTGATAATATTATAAAAATATTAACGGAGAGCTCTGCAATGGGCAGATAAATATTCATAATTTATCCATTCTTTTTAACTTTAAATATATTATATATGTTGATATTAATTTACTATCAAAATAAGAAAGAATTCATGGTTTATAAAAGTCCTATAGCAGACTTCAAATATAATTTAGATATGTTGGGGTATAACTCTTTTGCAGAGTCAATTGATCAGTTCAAAGACTATGATGCTGAAACTGTAATGAGTGTAGTTGAGCAAGTTGCTAAATTTAACGAACAAGAAATGGTTGATAGCAATAAGAAGGCTGATCGTGAAGGGCTTGTTTATGTGAAAGATGGTAATGAGGGCCCAGAAGTTAAAACTCCAGAATATTTTAAGTCATTGTACCAAAGTGTTATTGACTCAGGTTATATAGGTGCATGCAATCCAACAGAATATGGTGGCGGTGGAGCTCCATTTGCTATGGGGATACTAAGCGGTGAAATTGGCATTGCCTCAAATATGGCTTTTTATATGGGGCCGGGCTTAAGCCAGGGAGCAATTAAAGCTATTCTAAAAAAAGCTAATAAAGAATTAAAAGATAAATACCTTCCAAAAATGATTTCAGGTGAGTGGATGGGAACCATGTGTCTAACTGAACCACAGTGTGGTACTGACTTAGGACTCATCAGAACAACAGCTATCCCAGAAGAAGATTACTACAAATTAAATGGACAAAAAATTTGGATATCATTTGGTGAACATGATCTTACAGAAAATATTATTCATCTTGTTCTTGCGCGATTGCCAGATGCGCCTGCGGGTATCAAGGGTATAAGTTTGTTTCTTGTCCCAAAAAGGCTTGATGACAATTCTAGAAATCCAATATTTTGTGGCGGCCTAGAACATAAACTAGGCATTGTCTCTTCACCAACCTGCGTCATGAATATGGACGATGCTAAGGGTTGGATGATCGGCGAGCCAAATAAAGGTATGGAAGCTATGTTCCTTATGATGAATGATGCAAGATTAAAAGTAGGGCTCCAAGGCGTTGCCATGTCAGAAATTGCTTATCAAAATGCATTGGATTATGCAAAAAATAGAAGACAAATGCGTTCAGTTGTTAAAGATAAACAGGACTCAGATGCTAAAGCTGACAATATAATAGTACATCCAGATGTGAGAAGGATGCTAATGAATGTAAAGTCAACCACAGAAGCAATGAGAGCTCTTTGTATTTATACTTCTATGAAGATTGATTTAGCGGAACATCATCCAGATGAATCAGTCAGAGAAACAGCTGAAGATTTTGCAGCAATAATGACACCCATTATTAAATCGTATTGTAGTGAAAAAGGATTTTTAAATTGCTCGGATTCATTGCAAGTTTTGGGTGGTAGTGGTTTTACTAAAGAGTATCCGCTAGAACAATATATGCGCGATGTAAGAATTGCTCTTATTTACGAAGGAACAAATGGTATTCAAGCATTAGACTTAGTTGGTAGAAAATTAACTATGCATAAAGGCAGACTGCTACAAAATTTTCAAAAAGAAGTTCAAGAATTTATTAATGAAAATAAAGATAACGAAAAACTGTCAACGTTCATAAAAGCCTTAGAGGTTGCAGTTAAAGAAGTGATGGCTTCAACTATGTGGCTAATGCAAAATGGTATGCAAGATCCTGAAAATGCTCTTTCCTCAGCTTCTGATTACTTAAATTTAGTAGCTTTAACATCTTTAACCTACATGTGGGCAAGGATGGCAAAATTTTCAGATGGAAAAAATGAACCTCAACATAAGACTAAGATTAAAACAGGAACATATTTTATTGATAAATTTATTCCTGAGATTCAAATGTACTCGAAAAAAGTTCAATCTGGAAAATCAACTTTAATGGAAATGGAAATTGAAGAATTTTAGATTAAAATTTTAATTGTCTTGCTGCTAAGTCCAACATAATTTCTTCAGAGCCACCACCAATTGCATTAACTCTTACTTCACGATAGATACGCTCAACTTTACCTGGACCACTGTTAGCTCTTAAGTATCCGGCACCTCCGAGAATCTGCATTGCTTCTCTTGCACAATACTCCATTGTTTTGCTTGCTTGGACTTTTAACAAAGAAAGATCAGCGACAGGTTTCTCACCATTCATAACTTTCCATGTTAATAGCTCCATATAAGCTTTAGTCGCATTCACCATTCTAGACATTTCAGAAAGTTTGTGTCTAATGACTTGATTTTCAATTAAAGGTTTTCCAAAAGTCATTCTATCTCTTGCCCATACCACAGATTCATCAATACAGATTTGAGAATAAGCATTCATTCCAGCCGTAAGTCCGAGCCGTTCTTGACTAAAGTTAGACATTATTCCAGCCCAGCCACTATTCTCTCCACCAATTAAATTTTCTGCAGGCACCCGGCAATCATCAAAATATAAAACAGCTGTATCAGATGCTAACCAACCCATTTTTTTAAGTGGTGTTTGTGTAAAACCCGGTGTGCCTTTATCTACAACGATAGCAGATATACCAGAGGTACCTGGGCCGCCGGTTCGACATGCAATTACATAATAATCTGCACGCATTCCTGAAGTAATAAACATTTTTGATCCATTTAAAATGTAATCCCCACCATCTCTTACTGCTTTAGTTTTAATACCAGCAACATCCGAACCTCCTGATGGCTCTGTTACTCCCAGACATGCTATTTTATCTCCAGCAATAACGGGTGTTATATATTTTTCTTTTTGTTCTTCAGTTCCAAGTGCAAGAATTAGAGGTAGAGAAATATTAAGTGATAATAAACTAGCAGAAATTCCACCACTTCCTTGCGCAAGCTCTTCGGCGGTTATAATGCCGTGAAAAATGTCGATTCCATCAGAGGTCCCACCATATTGTTCCGGATATCCCATTCCCAACATGCCAAAGTCTCCAGCTTTTTTGTATAATTCTCTAGGGAATTCTCCTGCCTCTTCCCATTCCTCAACAAAGGGAGCGATTTCTTTTGCAACAAATTTCTTTAATTCTTTTCGCCAAGCATTATGCGAGTCATTATAAAATAAATCTTCTTTACCCGGAGCAATTCCTGCTGGAGGTATCATAATATTTCACAAACCCCATTTTTAAGGACTACTTTATCTCGTTCTTTAACTTTTGATTGAAAATGTATCTCATCATCTTTTTTCCACATTTCAGTTACAATTGTTTCACCTGGAAAAACAGGAGAAGAAAATCTTACATTAAATTTCTTAAGTTTTTTACTATCTTTTTCACACAAAGCTTCAACAATAGATCGACAGGCAACCCCATAGCTACATAGTCCATGTAAAATTGGTTTTGGATAGCCAGCCATTTTTGCAAAATTTGGATCAGAGTGCAGTGGATTAGAATCTCCAGACAGCCTAAATATTAATGCCTGATCTTCAGTTGTAGTAACTTCATGAATAATGTCAGGATTACTATCTAATTCAATTGGAGTAGAAGCTGGAACATCTTCCCCACCAAAACCTCCATCACCTCTTGCAAAAGTTTTACTTATTAATGTACACAAAGGAGAGTCATCTTTCTTTAATCTTACTTTTGTTTCAGTCTCTATGATTGCTCCCTTTGACTCACCTCGGTCAAAGCAATTTATGACTCTTGTATCTAAGAAAACATCAGCATTTGAAGGCATAGGTTGATGCAGAGTTATGCCTTGCTCACCATGGACAACCATTAACATATTTAATTTAGCTTTAAGCAGTAAAGGGGATTTGTATTGAAAGTTAGTCGCCATACTAGGAAAGGCTATCAATCCATTTTCATATACATATTTCAATTCAGTAGTATCCATTGGATCTTTACCAAGCCCAATACCAAGACTATAAATAATAGAATCTCTTTGTGAATATGATAACTCAAGATTTTTTTCTTCCAGAGACATGATTTCTTCGTAATTTATAGCCATTTTTTTATAGTATATTTAGTTTAATATTTATTTTATCTTCATTACCTAATAAACATTTTTAATCAATTATAATTATATGTCAAAACCATTCGAAGTAACAATAAAAGACAGCATTGCTCACATTATTTTTAATCGCCCAGAAAAGAGAAACTCAGTAACACTTGAGTTTTGGACTGCGTTTCCAGAAGAAGTTAATAAACTTAATGATAGAGGAGATATTAGGGCGCTTATAATTTCATCTACTGGACCAACATTTTGTGCTGGTTTAGATCTAGGAATGATGACTGAAATTGGTATTGGCGCTGGACCCAATGAAGAGACTGGAAGAGTAAGGGGACATTTTAGAGAGCAGGTTTTAGAAATGCAAAAATGGGCAAGCTGTATTGAAGAAGCACGTTTTCCCGTAATAACAGCTATTCAAGGTGGATGTGTTGGTGGTGGAATAGATTTAATTTGTGCTGCTGATATCAGAGTAGCCAGTGCAGATGCCTTCTTTATTGTTGAAGAAATTAATATAGGAATTGTAGCTGATATTGGAACACTCCAAAGACTGCCAACAATAATTCCAGCGGGTATTGCAAGAGAGTGGACAATGACTGGCGATAAAGTTTCGGTAGATAGAGCTCACGAAGTTGGTCTTATTAATCACATAGAATCTGATCATGAAAATGCTGTAAAAAAAGCTTTTGAAATAGCTGAAAATTTAGCTTCAAAATCACCGTTAGCAATGTGGGGTACTAAAGAGGCAATTAACTATTCTCGCGACCATTCAATTCAAGATGGCTTAAATTTTGTATCACTATGGAATGCTGGAATGTTACATCCCGAAGACGTCACCGCCTCTATGATGGCAAAAATGGAAAAAAAGAAACCTATATATAAAGATTTAAAAGATCGAATCTACTTAAAGAAAAAATAATAATAATTTTTTAAAAGTATTTTATGCAGTTCACAAAAGGGATTATTTTAGCGGCGGGCAAAGGTACTCGCTTAAGTCCAGCCACATCAGTAGTGAGCAAGCCTTTATTACCAGTTTATGATAAACCAATGCTTTACTACGCACTTGCAACCCTAATGAATGCAGGTGTCAGAGAAGTTTTATTTATATCAAGACAAGAAGATCAAAAAATTTTTAAACAACTTTTTAAAAATGGAAAAAATTTAGGCATGAAATTTAAATATGCCGTTCAAAAAAAAGCTGTTGGAATTCCGGATGCAATAAGAATTGGAGAAAAGTTTGTTCACAAAAAACCTTATATACTTGCCTTGGCTGATAACATTTTTGTAGGCAATGGTTTAGATAAACTTTTAAAAAAGACTGCTTCTAGCGGAGTGAAAGCAACCGTTTTAGCGGTAAAAGTAGCTAATCCACAAAAATCAGGTGTTATTCAATTTGATAAAAATATGAATATTCTATCTTTAGAAGAAAAGCCAAAGAAGCCAAAGAGTAACTTTATTATTCCAGGATTATATTTTTTCAATAAGTATTCGATGGATTATTTTAAAGCTATCAAAAAATCAGCCAGAGGCGAGTTTGAGATTATTGATATCATAAAAAAATATTTAGAAGCAGAAAATTTGAAGGTCTTGCCACTGCCCAATCATATAAAGTGGTTTGACACAGGTGATGCTAATGAGATGTTATTAGCTTCAAATTTTATACAAAAACACCAAGCTAGCAATACATTGGTTGCAGGTATTGAGGCCATAGCATTAAAAAATAAATGGATCACAAAAAGTCAGTTCAATAAGTTGTTAGAAAAAATACCAAATCCACAATATCAAGCAGCTTTAAAAAAATTATAAGCTATGGATAAAGATGACTTATATGAATTGCTTAAAGCAAATAAGATTGAATTTAAAATTTTTGATCATGAACCACTCTATACAGTTGAAGACTCAAAAAACCTGAGGGGAAAAATTGAAGGTGCACATTCAAAAAACTTATTTCTGCGAGATCAAAAAAAGAATTTTTTTCTTTTAAGTCTCTTAGAGGACGTGCAGATTGATTTAAAAAAAATTACAGAGCCATTAAACTCTAAAAAATTGTCTTTTGCCCAGCCTAATTATTTAAAAGAATTGATGAATATTGAACCAGGATCAGTTTCACCTTTTGGCCTGATTAATGATACAGAAAAAAAAATTACATTCTTTCTAGATCAAAATTTTTTAGATTATGAATATGTAAATTTTCATCCATTATCAAACACAGCAACTGTTCAGATGAAACCTAAAGAATTATGTAACTTTATTGAATCTAATCATACGAGTGTAAATTTCTTAGATGTTACAGGTTTTTTAAAAGAAGCATAAAAAACAAAACAGTTGAAGTTTAATAATTTAATTACTGACCTAGTATTTTCCAAATTCCAGAAGCAGATAAGATTGTTTTATCACCTGAGGTTAATGAGCCTTCAATAAATATTAATGACCTGGTTATTTTAGTCACAGAAGCTTCACACTCTACAACTTCATCTAATAATCCAGGTGAAACAAAATTTGAATTTAAAGATATAGTACTGGTTGATTTTTTTCCACAAGCTGAAAAAGCTACTGATCCAAAAAATATATCCGCTAGGGCCATAGAGAAGCCACCGTGAGCAATACCTTGAGAATTTAAGTGTTTATCTAAAATTTTAGCAATAAATTTGAATTTATTATTCTCATCTTTTTTGTAGTACATAGGTCCAATAAGAATATCAAAGCCAGCATGCCAGCCTAATTTTTTGTAACCTTCGGGAACCCATGTTGGATTATCTTGTGTTTTTAGCATAGCCATAAAAGTATTCTCATATATGTATTTGAAGTGTTCTTCTATAATTTAGTCTCTGAGTGGTCAACATTTATATGTAATATAAGTACTACATAATATTAATAATTTTAAGTATAAATCATTGATATAATTTAAAAAAATACGCTTTTAATTATTGAGAAAGACTATATCTTAACGACTTTCTACTTAACAAATAAAGGAAATTCATAATCATGAGAGAAGCAGCAATTATTTCTACAGCAAGAACTGGTCTAGCAAAAGCTATGCGAGGAGGATTTAATAAGACACATGGAATTACTATGGGTGGTCATACAGTGAAACATGCTATTGCTAAGGCAGGCATAGAAGCTGGAGAAGTTGAAGATATTATTTTTGGTTGTGGACAACCTGAAGCGGCTACTGGTCATAACATTGGAAGAAATGTTGCAATAGCGGGAGGGTGCCCAGTCACTGTTCCTGGAACTACGATTAATAGATTTTGCTCTTCAGGCCTTCAGTCTATAGCTGTAGCTGCACATAGAATTATTGTAGATGGTGTTAAGGTAACAATAGGTGGTGGCGTTGAATCAATTTCAATGACACAAGCAAATATGAATTACAAACATCTTGTTGAACCTGAATTACAAAAAGTTTGTCCGGCACTATGGATGCCAATGATTAATACTGCTGATATAGTTGCAGAAAGATATAGCGTATCAAGAGAGTCACAGGATGAATATTCTCTTCAAAGTCAGCAAAGAACAGCAGCTGCCCAAGAAGCAGGCAAGTTTAATGATGAAATTGTTCCTTTGAAAACTAAAATGGACGTAATGAATAAAGAAACTAAAGAGGTTACTGAACAAGAAGTGACTGTTGATAGAGATGAATGCAATCGTCCTTCAACTACTCTAGAAAATTTAGCTGCTTTAAATCCAATTAATGGTCCAGATAAATTTATTACTGCCGGTAACGCTAGTCAATTATCTGATGGTGCATCTTCGTGTGTTTTAATGGATCTTAAAGAAGCAGAAAAAAGAAACATTGAACCAATGGGTATCTTTAGAGGATTAGCTATTGGTGGTTGTGAGCCTGATGAAATGGGTATTGGTCCAGTGATTGCTGTTCCAAAACTACTAAAACAACACGGCCTTACTGTTGATGATATTGATTTATGGGAATTAAATGAAGCATTTGCATCGCAAGTTATTTATTCGCGCGATCAACTTGGCATCGATAATGAGAAACTTAATGTAAATGGTGGATCAATTTCGATTGGTCATCCTTATGGAATGACTGGCTCAAGAATGACAGGTCACCTATTAATTGAAGGCAAAAGACGTGGTGCTAAATATGGTGTTGTGACTATGTGTGTTGGTGGTGGTATGGGAGCAGCTGGACTTTTCGAAATTTTATAATGAAATCAATAAAGTTATTCATAACCTTATTTGCTGTTTTATTTATAAGCTTCAATAGTTTAGCAGAGACTGAATTACTGTCTGATGCCGATATAGTCAGCATCAAGACAGTAGTCTCAAGCCAACTTCAAGCTTTTTCAGAAGATAATGCAACAAAAGCTTTTTCTTACGCTTCTCCAAAAATTAAATCTATATTTGGAGACTCTGATAATTTCATGGCTATGGTCAAGAAGAGCTATCCAAGTGTGTATAGGCCAAAAAATATAAATATTGGAACGGTAGAAATGCATCGAGGCATACCTATATTGCTTGTTTACTTAGTTGGTCCTGATGGAAATTTTATTACCGCAAATTATGCAATGCAAAAACAACCAAATAAAGAATGGAAAATAGATAGCTGCATTCTAACTACTGCTGAGGCAGAAAATATCTAAATTGATTCATATGTAGCTGCAATCAAGTCAATTGCACGACTATCTCCTAGCATAGAACCAGCTAATAAATTCATAGAGTAAGCTATACCAATTTTATTATCAGGATCAGCAAATGCAAGTGAACCTCCCCAACCAGTATGTCCAAAAGCTTTACTGGATTTACCAAAAGATTTTCCACCGCCAATCATAAAGCCTATAGGACTCCACTGCATCGGACTTTTCATAACTTTATCTATTCCAGAAATTTCTTTTTGAATTAGAGAAGAGACAGTATCCTTCTTAATAAAGCTTTTTGCATGAGTATCGCAATTAATAAAGTTATCATATAGTTGTGCAAGAGAACTTGAATTAGAATGGCAGTTTAGAGCAGGAATTTCAGCAGATCTAAACTCTTCTGTATTTGCAGTTCTAGTTCTGTTACCAGGATTAAGAAATGCACCTATAGTATAATTGTCAATTTTATCACGATCATTGAATGCAGCGTTTAAGTTGGCAGAGCTAATTAACTCTGCAATATTACCATGTTGCTCTTTAGGTGTTCCAATGGTGCACAATAATTGTAATGGTTCAATTAACTCTTCTTTTAAAAAACTACCAACAGAAGATCCTGTTACTCTTTTGATAAGTTCACCCACTAAAAATCCAATAGATTTTGCATGATAGCAAATTTCAGTACCAGGCTTGTGTAGTGAAGCTTGAGCTGCCAAAAGTTCAGTAGAATAATCCCAATTGAAAAAATCTTCTTCAGTCATTTTTTCTTTCCAAGCATATAAGCCTGCTTGGTGTGACAGTAGGGTGCGAACTAAAATATTTTCTTTGCCATTAGATCCAAATTCAGGCCAATATTTAGATACTTTTTCATCTAAATTTAATTTCCCCCGTTCAATTAATATTGCAAGACACATCGCCACAACACCCTTGCCAGTTGAATGAATACAAACAGTAGTTGCAGGGGTCCAAATTTCAGTTTTTTCTTTATTTTTATAACCTCCAGCCAAATCCACCAATGGCTTACCATTAGAGTAGACAGCGAATGAAGCGCCTATATCGATGGAAGAGGTAAGATTTTCTTTAAATTTATTAAACACTTTTTCAAAGCGTTGATCGTAAATGCCATACTCAGATGTAATTTCCATATGAGTTCATTTATAGTGTAATCCTTCATATAATTATATATGATTTTTTCTCATGAATGAACAATCAAACTCAGAAATAGAATTTGCTAAAAAATATTATTTAGGATTCTGCTTAGCACTTTTAGCAGGTTTGATATGGAGTTTTGGTGCGCCTACTATTAGATATATGGTAGATGCTCAAATTTACCAGTGGCATTATTTATTCTATAGAGGAATTACTGTCGCAACAATTTTAATTTTTTTCTTATTATATAAAGAAGGAATACAATTTCATCATAATTTTAGAAGAGTAGGGCTATCAGGAATTATAGGTGGAGTTGGATTAGCCTTTGCATTTATTTTTTTTATTTTTGGAATGACTTTTACGTCTGCTGCAACAACTTTATTTATGATCGGTACTCAGCCACTTTTTGCAGGATTGTTTGCTTACATTTTTTTGAGAGAATATGTTAGATCTGCAACTATTGTGGCATGTTTTATTTCATTATTTGGAATGTTCTTAATGGCATACAATGACTGGTATGCAGGAACTTTGCTTGGTTGGTTATTTGGATTATTATGTTCAATTGGGTTTTCTATTTTTGCAGTAAGTTTGAGATGGCGACCAGATACACCTAAATTTACAACGATAATAATTGCTGGGATAGTTTGTTCAATTTTTTCAGTTATTATGATTATTCTTTCAGGTGATGAATATTCCATGCCCCTTAGAAATATTTTGCTTAGTATGCTTCATGGAACATTTGTTGCTACAGGTTTAATTTGTCTCAGTATCGGTGCACGATATTTACCAGCAGCAGAATTTATGCTTCTTTCTCTTTTAGAGGTAGTAGGAGGTGTGTTGTGGTGTTGGATTCCAATATTTGGCATAAATGAAGTTCCATCTACAATCACAATGTTTGGAGGAGGAGCGATTATTTTCTCAATTGCCTATCATGCTGTTGGAACTAGAAAGCGATCAGCAGCTTAAACTTTAATAAATCTGGGAAGGAAAAAAATATGAAAATAGGTTTTATTGGCTTAGGTAACGTCGGCTTTAAACTTGCAAATAGTATTATAGAAAGTGGCTTTGAATTATTGATTAATGATCTTGATAAGAATGCAGGAAAGTCATTAATTGAAAAAGGTGCCAAATGGATGGAAACTCCAAAAGAATTGTCAAAAAATTCAGATATTTCAATAACATGTCTTCCAAGCCCAACTGTTGTTGCAAATGTTCTAGAAGGACCGGATGGATTAATTGAAGGCATGGATCCAGGAAAACTCTGGATTGAAATGAGTACAACTGATGACAAAGAAATGCAAAGACTTGCAAATTTAGTAATTGATAAAAAAGCATTTGCTATTGAAGCCCCTGTATCTGGAGGTTGTCACAGAGCTGCAACAGGAAATATTGCAATCTTAGTTGGTGGAACTAGAGAGGCATTTGACTTAGCTATGCCTGCACTAAGTGCAATAGGATATCAAATTTTACACATTGGACCAATTGGCAGTGCGTCTGTTTTAAAAGTAGCAACGAATTACTTAGCATCTACACATTTAGTGGCTGTAGGTGAAGCATTAATGGTCTGTAAAAAAGCTGGGTTAGATTTACCTACAGTTTATGAGGGTATTAAAATAAGTTCTGGTAATAGTTTTGTACATGAAACAGAAAGCCAAGTGATAATGAATGGAAGCTATAATATTAATTTTACTATGGATTTAGTTTGTAAAGATGTTGGTTTATTTGAAAAGCTAGCACAAGACATGAATGTGCCAACAGAAGTTTCACCTTTAATAACAAAAATATTTAAAGAAGGTAGAGAGAAATATGGCGACCGTGCTTGGTCTTCAATGATAGTTAAAAGATTAGAAGATGCTTGTGAAGAAGATCTTCGAGCTCCTGGGTATCCGGAAGAATTAGTTGATGACACACCAAGACGTAAAGGTTATGAAGTCATACCTAATAATATTAAATAATATTTAAATGAGTTTTCTCCCTGAATTTTTAAGAATAAAAAATGTACCCACAGTTTCTTGGAGTTCAGATCGTCCTCTAAATTTTAAACCAAAGGTCAAAACATTATTCTTCTTAATATTAGGATTAACATTATTTGGGTTTGGTGAATCTCTTTTAATTCACTCAGCAATTGGACTTAGTCCATGGGTGGTCTTAGCGGAGGGATTAGCTATCAATTTTAATTGGTCAATAGGTTTTGCTATGTTTGCTAGTAGTGTTGCAGTCTTACTATTTTGGTTGCCATTAAAGCAGCAGCCAGGAGTAGGAACAATTTTAAATATTTTAGTTATTGCAGGCACTATAGAGCTTTCAATGTACCTATTTGATTTTTCAACCAGCAATTATTTTATTAATCTGTTAGTTGGATCATTTGGTGTGTTACTAGTTGGACTAGGAAGTGGCATTTACTTAACGGCAAATTTAGGACCAGGTCCTAGAGACGGATTAATGACTGGCTTACAACGAGTTACACAATATCCAATTGCCTGGGTAAGAGTTTGTATTGAAATCTCAGTTGTTGGCGTTGGATGGTTACTTGGTGGTACCGTTGGAATAGGAACGCTACTTTTTGCTTTTGGTATTGGACCAGCAGTAGCGCTTGGACTTTATCTTGTAGCAAAAGTAAATAAGTAAATAAATCAGATATTTAATCATCTAAAAAAGTCCCAAGTAGTAAAATTTCTTGAAACACTCTCTAAAAAAACTAGCTATAAGATTAGGTTTATAATCAATACGACAAATTTATGTTATAAAACTACTTATATTAATGAGGTGCGTTCAATGTTTTTAATTAGAGTTCTATTTTTATTTATTTTCTCAATAAGTATTGCAGCAGCAGCAGGTGGCGGTGGCTCAAGTGGCGGTGGCTCAAGTGGCGGTGGCTCAAGTGGCGGTGGCTCAAGTGGCGGTGGCTCAAGTGGCGGTGGCTCAAGTGGCGGTGGCTCAAGTGGTGGTGGAGATAAAGATAACGCTGAATGGAAGCTATATAAAAGTCAATTGTCCGAAATTGTAAAATTTATTAATAATAAAGACTATGATATGGCCTTATCAAAAGCAGAAGCGTTTGTATATGCAAATCCAGAAGATGCAAATGGTTGGAATTATGCAGGCTTTACAAGTAGGAAATTAAAAAAATATGATGATGCTGAAAGATATTATAAGACCGGTATTGAGATAAATCCAAAACATGCTGGAATTTTAGAGTATCAAGGTGAATTATATCTAGAAACAAATAGATT
>CAJJAN010000015.1 GCA_905182145.1 uncultured Pelagibacteraceae bacterium | reverse complement strand
AGGTACTCTGAAGTTAATAATTCTTGAGGTAATTTTGATAAATAGTTTTTAGCAGTTTTTTCTAAATCATTTAATGTTTGAATTTCTTTTTTGTGTATTCCTGATCTAATAAATAAAACATCTATATTAAAGTTATTTGCTCCAAGTACATCTGTTGAAAAACTATCTCCAATTGCAAGTAAGTCTTTATTTAAAGTATTATTATCACTTTTATTAAGCTGATTTAAAATATACTCGTATATTTCTTGATATGGTTTACCAAAATACTTAACTAGTCCTCCAATTTTTTCATAATTAAAAGCAAGTGCTCCAGCACAATCAATCTTTCTATCACCTCGATAAACAATTTTATCTGGGTTAGCACAAACCATAAGAAGCTCTAATTTTTTCATCTCATTTAATACACCGCTATAATCATTAACAGTTTCAATCTCATCATCATCTATGCCAGTACATAAAACAAAATCTGCATCGACCAGGTTATCTTTTCGGTCTAATTTAATATTTTCAAGCAAATCTTTGTCTTTTGTAGGGCCTAAATGATAGTAACTACTTCCAAACCTTTTATCGTTAATAGAAACGGCCGTTATATCTCCTGAGGTAACAATAAAATCATAAAGATCTTTACTGAGTCCAAGTTTATTTATTAATTGATCTTCCACTACTAGGTTTGGTCTTGGTGCATTAGAAATTAAGACAATTTTTTTTCCGTCAGCTTTTACTTGTGTTAAAAATTTTTTACTTTGTTCAAAAATTTCTTTTCCATTGTGAACAACTCCCCAAAGATCACAGAGGATTACTGAGTAAGAACTACTTAATTGATAACTGTCAGCAATATTATGAATTTTCATTAAAATTTTCTTGTATAGTTTATTGATATTCAACTATAATAATTTTTTAAAAATTTATTATACTTATTATGTCTACATTGTTCAATTTATCTGGAAAAAAAGCAATAATCACTGGTTCTTCAAGAGGTATAGGTAAAGCAACTGCCATCAGGCTAGCTGAACATGGAGCAAAAGTTGTTATTACAAGTAGAAAAATTGATGCGTGTGAAGAAGTAGCTAGTGAAATAAATAGTACTTATGGTTCAGACACTGCGATAGCATTGGCTTGTAATATATCGGATAAGGAGCAGTTAGCAAAACTGCATAAAGACTCAGTAGCTTGGTGTGGTGAAATTGACATATTAGTATGTAATGCAGCTATAAATCCATACTTTGGACCTTCTTTAAATATTCCAGACTCTGCGTTTGAAAAAATTATGCGCTCAAATGTTCAAAGCAACTTCTGGCTTACTAATATGGTAATACCTAGTATGATAAAGAGTAAGGATGGTTCTATCATTATTATTTCATCGATTGCAGGATTACATGGCAGTTCTTTGCTGGGAGCTTATGCTATTTCTAAAGCTGCAGATTCTCAATTAGCTAGAAATATTTCTGTTGAACATGGACCTAATGGAGTACGTGCCAATTGCATATCGCCTGGACTAATTAAAACTGACTTTGCAAGAGCTCTATGGGAGAATGAATCAATACTCAAGTCTCAAACTAACAAGTCAGCACTTAAAAGAATTGGTATGCCTGATGAAATTGCTGGAGCAGTAGTTTTTCTCGCTTCACAAGCTGGATCTTTTACTACTGGGCAAAATATTGTTATTGATGGTGGCGAAGGCGAAACCGCTTAAATAAATATATAAAATCATTGTAAATCAATTACTTATAGTTCTAAATCTGAGCCCTTGACATGGTTACTGTGGATCACTATATGCCTACATGAACTGGGTGTTATCACCGGTATGAATTAATTTTATTTAGGAGAGTATATAATGAATTTTAGTCCTCTACACGACAGAGTGTTAGTTAAAAGATTGGCAAGTGAAGAAAAGACAGCTGGAGGTATTATTATTCCTGATACAGCTCAAGAGAAGCCTCAAGAAGGTTTAATTGTTGCAGTTGGTTCTGGTGCAAAATCTGAAGATGGAAAAGTTACTCCATTAGATGTAAAAATTGGCGATAAAGTATTGTTTGGCAAATGGTCTGGTACTGAAGTTAAAGTTGATGGTGAAGAACTATGCATCATGAAAGAGTCAGACATCATGGGAATTATTGCAGACTCAAAACCAAAAAGTAAAAAGAAGAAAAAATAAATATTTAAACATATAAGGAGAATAAATAATGGCTGGTAAAGAAATACATTTTAGTACTGAAGCAAGAAACAGAATGCTGAAAGGTGTAAACATACTTGCAGATGCAGTAGCGGTTACACTTGGACCAAAAGGAAGAAACGTAGTAATGGATAAATCATTTGGTGCTCCAAAAAGTACTAAAGATGGCGTGTCTGTTGCAAAAGAAATTGAACTTAGAGATAAGTTTGAAAATATGGGTGCACAAATGGTACGTGAAGCCGCTAGTAAAACAAACGATGTTGCTGGTGACGGAACTACAACAGCAACTGTATTAACAAGAGCTATTGTTACTGAAGGCTTAAAATTTGTTGCTGCAGGCATGAACCCAATGGATTTAAGACGTGGTGTTGATTCAGCAATTGAAGCTGCTAATGCTGCAATTAAAGCAAGTTCTAAAAAAGTTAAAACAAGTGCTGAGGTTGCTCAAGTTGGATCTATTTCTGCTAATGGTGACTCAGACGTTGGTGCCATGATTGCTAAAGCAATGGATAAAGTAGGTAACGAAGGTGTTATCACTGTTGAAGAAGCAAAAGGCTTAGAAACTGAATTAGATGTTGTTGAGGGTATGCAATTTGATAGAGGTTATCTATCTCCATACTTTGTTACTAATCCAGAAAAAATGACTGCAGAACTTGAAAATGCTTTCATTTTACTTCATGAGAAAAAGCTAACTAATTTACAACCGATGCTTCCATTGCTTGAAGCAGTGGTTCAAGCTGGTAGACCATTAGTTATAATTGCTGAAGATGTTGAGGGCGAAGCGCTTGCAACTTTAGTGGTTAATAAGCTACGTGGTGGTTTAAAAATAGCTGCTGTAAAAGCTCCTGGTTTTGGTGATAGAAGAAAAGCTATGCTTGAAGATCTATCAATCTTAACTGGTGGCCAAGTAATCTCTGAAGATCTTGGTATTAAACTAGAAAACGTAACAATTAATGATTTGGGTACTGCTAAAAGAGTTAGTATTGATAAAGAAAATACTACTGTTGTTAACGGTGCTGGAACAAAGGCTGATATTCAAGCTCGTTGTTCTCAAATTAGAAAACAAATTGAAGAAACTTCTTCTGATTACGATAAAGAAAAACTTCAAGAAAGACTTGCAAAACTTGCAGGTGGTGTAGCGGTTATCAAAGTTGGTGGTGCTACAGAAGTTGAAGTTAAAGAAAGAAAAGACCGAGTAGACGATGCATTGAATGCAACAAGAGCTGCGGTTGAAGAAGGAATCGTACCAGGTGGTGGTCTTGCATTATTAAAAGCTGCAAGTGCACTTGATAAAGTTAAAACTTCAAACTCAGATCAAAAAGCTGGTGTTGATATTGTAAGAAGAGCATTAGAAGCTCCAATTAGAACAATATCAAATAATGCTGGTGTTGATGGTCCAGTTATTGTTGGTAAACTTAAAGAAGAAAAGTCTGCTACAATTGGATATGACGCACAAAATGATAAGTTCGTTGATATGTTTAAGGCTGGAATTATTGATCCTACAAAAGTTGTAAGAACAAGCTTACAAAATGCTGGATCAGTAGCCGGTGTACTTATCACAACTGAAGCATTAATTGCTGATGCACCAGAAGATAAATCTTCTGCGGCTCCTGCAATGCCTGATATGGGCGGCATGGGCGGCATGGGCGGCATGGGCGGCATGATGTAACCCAAGCTTTACTGCTTAATAAAAACCCGGCTAAGCCGGGTTTTTTTGTGCTTAAAAAAATTAGTTATTATCTAACAAAGTTAAATGGCTCATCAGTTAACTCAAATTGATGAGGTTCAAAAAACTCATTATAGTCTGCTAACATTTGATTAACATCATCAGGACTATTAGCTTTCCAAAAACAAAACATTGAAAGTGAATCGCCGGGCGTAGTCCAACTCATTTGACATGCAGCATTGTCGCCTGTCATTCCTTTAATTTGATCTTCGTCAGACATACCTTCACCAGCTTTAGCAAATGCCTCTTTCATTTCTATAGATCTAAATTTATGTGTTACCATATAATTATTCATAGTCTTAATCCTTACTAATATGTTTCTTTGTGATAAATAATTTCTGGTTCTTTAGTAGATAAACTAACTAACATTGGAATATCACCAATTTCAACTCTCCAATTTACATACTTTTG
>CAJJAN010000014.1 GCA_905182145.1 uncultured Pelagibacteraceae bacterium | reverse complement strand
GATTTATCAGGGCTGTGGAGCTCAATTGCTCGCATCGTTTACGTAAACCAAGGATCATTTGAAGTTGGTGATTGGCGCACTATGCCAGTACCACCGCTACAACAAAATATGCCAAGTGCGAACTCATTTTTTATGAACATTTTTCCTGCGGTGAATGTTTTTGATAAATATAAGATAGATTATACGAATATAAAACTGCCAGAAACTGCAGAAAAGTATTTAAACTAATCGAAGCATAGTTTACGATTTTAATTAAGGAGAAAATTATATGCCAGGTGTTGCAGCGTTCCCAGTAGGAGATATTGCTTTTTTATCTCTATTATTTAACTTTTATGGTTATTACCTGCCAATATTTTTGTATGCAGCATGGACGCCACTTGCTCTTTATGAATTGTCAGAAGATCGATTAAGCTCCAATTCATCTAAAATTATTTGGACATTATTTATATTGTTGGTACCACTGTTAGGAGCTGCGATTTATCATATTTTTTTTGCTGACCGTATACATGTGGCTGTTAGATCATCCATGATATTTGGTGGTATTTTAACAACAGTCTTTGTTTTAACCTATTTAAGTTTTTCACTTTAAAATAGACACCAAGTGATTTTTGATAAGCGCATTACCCCTATTAGAAATGATATTGCTGCTTCAGAATATAAAGGCTTTTTAAAAAATAGAAAATTTGTCAAAGGTAACATCTACCATGTTATATCAAATTTCTCTCCACTTCTTGCGTCCAACAAAAAACAATTAGTTTCTCAGTTATTATATGGTGAGACAGTAAAAGTTTTTGATATTAAAAAAGGCTATGCATGGACTCAATCTTTACGTGATGATTATATTGGATACACACCAATTAATAATTTAAAATTAAAAAATTTAATTCCTACTCATAAAGTTATTGCTTTAAGAAGCATTATATATAAATCGGCAGATATTAAATCTACAGCAATTACAGAATTAAGTTTTAATTCACTTATTCAAATTACAGGTAAAAATAAAAATAATTTTTATAAAATTAAAAATTTAGGCTGGTGTCATAAAAATGATGTAGCAAATATTAACATAAAATCATTTGATCAAGTTGAGATGGCAAAAAAATATTTAGATACTCCATATTTATGGGGAGGACGAAATTCTATTGGTATTGATTGTTCTGGTTTAATTCAAAATATCTATCAAATTAATAATGAATATTTTCCACGAGATACTGATTTACAGGAAGATTTTATTACCACTGAAGTAACAGAAAAAAAACTAAGAAAAGGGGATTTAATATTTTGGAAAGGTCATGTCGCCATGATGATTGATAGTAAAAATATTATTCATGCCAATGCATTTCATATGCGTACTGAAATAGAGCCTTTAATTAAGGCAAAATCTAGAATTACAAAAAAATATGGTAAAATAATTAAAATGGGTAGAAGCTAAAAATATGTATTTATTTGATTGTGGTCTAGAGCAAGATGAATGGCGCAAAGTCATGGTAATTTTTACCTCCATATTTGTGACAATGTCTGTAGTTTTGTATACTACGCTTACGGGAAAAAATAAAAAATGGATGATATCAACATTGATTGCCTCATTTTTAATTGCTGTATTTGGTTACGAAATCTGGATTAATTTTGGAATATGGGATGGTCAAGATGTTAGTATGCGACGATCCGATGCTTTAAACTGCGCTATTCCAATGCAAATTAACTGGTTAACTAATTCCATAGTTGATACAGGCGTAGCTTGGCTAGGCATAATTTTAGTTAATATTTATTATAAGAATTCATCTGTGCCATTTGAAAAATTTGTTTGGCCAGCATTTTTAATTTTATTAGTTTGGTATATAGGGCAAAATATTTGGGTAGAAATGATTTTATACCACAATCAAATTGGTAATGACGCAAGAATTTCATGGGGCCCACTTATGCCACTGGGTCCATGGTACAATCCAACCCTATTTAGTTTTGGGGAGCGAGAAGCAACACTACAATCACAACTTGTATGGTTTATTTCTACATTCATGATCTACTTTATAGCTATTTTTAATTATCGTCGTTATAAGGGTAAATAATGTTTCGAATAATATTTATTTTAATTTGTATTGCGATATTTGCTTACAGCATATCAAAAGCTGCTAACTTAAATAAAGATACCAATCGTAATGGACAAATTATTTGGGGATTAGTGGTATTAGGCTTCCTAGGATTGCTGACGGCATTAGTAACAAATTCTTAATTTACCTTAAGGACTATTTTTTTTCTTATAAACCAAAGTAGCACTAATGATGGAATTACCATTAATGCTGTGATGATAAAAAATGTACCCCAATCACCATTTAGCCAATCAACTAAAGCTCCAGATGATGAAGCCATTAAAGTTCTGCCAGCAGTTCCAATAGATGCTAATAAAGCATATTGAGTTGCGGTATAGTTACGATCAACTAACATTGAGATAAAGGTCACAAAGGCAACAGTTGCAAAAGCTGCAGCAAGATCATCCAGTAAAACTGCAGCAGCAAATAACAATTCAGATTTACCACTCCATGCCAAGAAGGTGAACATAAGGTTGGTTAATGCCATGATTATACCGGAAACAAATAAAGCCCTAATTACACCAGCCTTAATAGCAAACCACCCACCAACTAATGTAAATGAGACGGTAGTAATCCAGCCAAGACCCTTAGAATAAAGTGCGATATCAGACTTAGAAAATCCAATTTCCTTATAAAATAGTATCGACATACGTCCCAAGAATGCTTCACCAATTTTAAACAGAAAAATAAAGCCAAGTATTGAAAGACCAATGGCTACTCCATTTTTCTTAAAGAAACTAAATAATGGACTTATTATAGTAGCCGTAAACCAGGCAAGTAATCGACCAAAATTGCCTGAAACCCCTATTTGATTTTGAATATCAGCCTGATCTTTTTGTTGTGATAGAATACGCTCATCAGTTCCTGACTCGGGAATAAAAAATAAACCGATGTTACAAAGTATAACGATACTACAAATAATTATAAAAGATATTTGCCAATAGTTATTGTAACCAAGTGATTGTATCCAATCTGCAGTTACAAGTGTAATTAGACCACCTAATTTATAGCCACTCCACCATCCAACAACTGCAGTTGCAGCACCAGCAGCCATGGCAGCAGACTCATCTTTACCAATTTGTTCAATGCGCAATGCGTCAATAGTTATATCTTGAGATGCTGAAGATATTGCAATAATCAAACCAAAGGTCACAATAATAGCTAAATCATCTACTGGACTTAAAAAACTCCAAATAATTAATGAGGCAAGAATTAAGAATTGCATAGACATAATCCATGCTTTTCTATGTCCAACAATTTTAGTTAATACAGGAATTTTAATTCGATCAATTAATGGGGCCCACAGAAAATTAATTGCATAAACTCCAAATATTAAACCAGCCCAACCAATAGTACTGCGACTGAGACCATCTTCTTTAAGCCATAAGGTTAATGCGCTACCAATAAGTACCCATGGAAAACCACTTATAACACCAAGTAGCAATATTCTGAGCATTCTACGATCCCAGTAAGCTGCGAATGAATTTACTTTAGATTGCATAGATAGAATCTATCTCTTTGCTAGGTTTACTTAAAGTACAAATTTATTTGATTTACTCCAGTGGAGCAGGGCTATCGCTAAGACTTCTTAAATATAAGATAACATTTGCACGATCGTTTGATTTTTTAAGGCCTGCAAATGACATTTTCGTACCTTCAATATATTTTTTTGGATTTTTTAAGAAACCATTAAGCTCATCATAAGTCCATTTTCCACCATAACCAGTAAGTGCAGCAGAATATGAAAATCCATCAACTATGCCCTTGTCTTTATTAACAACTTCCCATAACCCAGGACCAATTTTATTGGCGCCACCTTTTACTGCCACATGACAAGACGAACATTTTTTAAATATTTTTTCACCTTTATCAATATTAGCTGATGCTAAAAGAGTAAGAATGGGTTCTTCAATTGGTGCGGCAACTACTTCTTCAGTAGCGTTAGCCATATTAGTATCGTCAACACCCTCAATCATGTAATGTGCTACTTTAGGTTGTTCAACATGATACAGAATTTCAGCAAAATTTGTTATTCCGATAATAATCAGTATAACAACCAGTAATCCGGCGACGATTTTGTTGATTTCTAATGAGTCCATATATTTGTTATCATTGTGAAGATTTGCGTTATAATTAGAACATAAACCTAAACTATTCAAGTTATAATGCGCCCTGGCGTCGCACAATATGGCCATGATAAACCTAGAAAATACAGCAATTATAATCCCTGCGCGCCTTGCTTCCACAAGACTACCGAATAAACCTTTATTACCCATTAATGGCAAACCCATGATTTTACATGTATGGGAACGAGCCGTTGCAGCTAACCTTGGGGTTGTAGTTGTGGCAACGGACAGTCAGGAGATTACAGACCTAATTGTAAAAGCTGGGGGCAACTGTGAACTGACGAGTGCAAACCATCAATCAGGCACCGATAGAATTTATGAAGCCTTAAAGAATTTTGATAGGTCAAATAAGATACAATATATTATAAATCTACAAGGTGATCTCCCACAGATTAATCAAGAGTGTTTAGTTGCAGTAGCTAATATACTATTAGATGGTGCTGTTGATATTGGAACGCTGGCATGTGAAATGACAGATCCAGAAGAAATAAATAGTCATAGTATTGTTAAGGCCATCGCTGATATAGATTCATCGCTACAAACTGGACAAGCAATTAATTTTACCAGAAATGCAGAAGCTTCAATTAATGGCAACCATTTACATCACATTGGCTTGTATGCTTATACGCGTGTAGCCTTAGAGAAGTTTGTTCAACTGCCACAATCGGTAAGAGAAAAAGAGGAAAAACTTGAACAGTTGCGGGCTTTAGATAATCAAATGCGAGTTGATATTAAACTAATTGATTTTTTACCGCTAGGAGTTGATACTCCAGAAGATTTAGAAAAAATGCAAAAGTTAATTTAATTACGATGACAAAGAAAATTTCATTTCAAGGCGAACTTGGAGCTTATTCACACTTAGCTTGCAAAAATGTATTTGCTGATCACGAGGTTGTGCCATGCCGCAATTTTACTGATGCTTTAGCTTGTGTTAATGAAGGTGAAGCTGATCTAGCTATGATTCCAGTTGAAAATTCTGCCGCTGGTAGAGTTGCCGATATTCATAAGTTAGTGGGTAATTCAGATTTAAAAATTTATGCAGAGCATTTTCAAAAAGTTAACCATCAATTAATTGCCAAACCTGGAATTGATATTGCCGCTTTAAAATCAGTGCGCAGTCATGTGATGGGACTTGGACAATGTACCAAAGTAATTGAGACTTTAAACCTACAGTCAATTGTTATGGCTGATACTGCTGGTTCAGCAAAATATTTAAGTGAACACGGCGAAGATCATGAATCTGCAATTGCCTCTGAATTGGCTGCAGAGATTTATAATTTAAATATTGTTCAAGCCAATATTGAAGATGATAAGAAAAATACGACGCGCTTTTTAGTTATGTCAAAAAACCTACAGCAAGCCAAAGATGCAAATTTAGATTATTTAACCAGCTGTATCATTGAAACTAAAAGTATTCCATCCGCACTCTATAAAGCACTCGGTGGATTTGCGACTAATGGGGTGAACATGATAAAATTAGAAAGTTTCATTGTGGAAAGTGACTTCAATAAAGCGCAATTTTATGTTGAATTTGAAGGTCACTTAGGTGATCCAGCGGTTGCTGGGGCTGTTGAGGAAGTTAGGCATTACACCAATATGCTTACTATTTTAGGCGAATATCCAAAACACGACTATCGCTCAAAATCTTAATTGTTATCCATCCAGTCAACTATAAGTTGATGGGCAATAGCCATGGGTGGTGGGATCCAAATCTTTTTTTCACTCTTACCAATTAAAATTTTTGTTAAGTCTTCTTTATTAAGCCATATAGCTTCTTCGATCTCTTCATCATCTACTTTGTAAGTTGGATCATCTACTATAGCAGTACACGCAATCATTAGTTGAGATGGAAAAGGCCAGGGCTGAGTAAACTTATAAACAACATCTCTTGAATTTAAACCAACCTCTTCGTTAACTTCACGTATGACCGCAGCTTCAATAGTTTCACCAGGTTCAACAAAACCAGCCAGTGCTGAAAACATTCCTGGTGGAAAACCTTTTTGTCGACCAAGCAGACATTTATCTTCAAAACAAGGCAACATAATTACAACAGGGTCAACTCGCGGAAAGTATTCTGCGCCACACTGCTTACAAAATTTCTTATAGCCAGTGTCTTTAGTGCTTAATTTAACACCTTCACATTTAGAGCAATAAATATTATTTTTATTCCACTCAAAATTTGATTTTGCTTGAGCTATAATACCCGTACTAGGATTGTCTAAGCTTGGTGCAATTGAGCGGGCGTCGATAAATTTAGAATGAGCAAAACTTGGATTAGATAAGATCTGTTCTAAATTTAAATTGCTTAAGTCTACAGCAAAATGTGGTCGCTCATCTTTTAGCCCTAAAAAAAGTGGGGTAATATTATTGGTTAGCACAAGTGCTAGCTGTTGGTGTGAAACCCATAAAATCTCTGGCTCATTAGGACGCTCACTATTAATTTTGATAAGTGGCCTATCCTCAAAAAAGATCATAAATAGAGATTTTTCTGATGTTACGGCTTGTTGTTGCCACTCTACATTGCTACGAAATTCTGATGCGCGATCAATAGGATTATTAGCAAAGGTAATTGAATTCATGTAAAAATATGTTGTTAACTATATTATTTTATTAAAGCAATTTTATATATCTGTCTGCTATAATATCTCGGGAGATTAGGTAGACAAGTATATCTCGAACTCGGTCAGGGTGGAAACACAGCAGCCGTAGAGGCAATACTTGGGTTGTTTTAATCTCCCACTGAATTAAAGTTATTTGATATTTATGGACGAAGAAAGACACATACCGCTACCACTCAAATACCGACCTAATAATTTTGCAGAATTAATTGGGCAGGAGCTAATGGCGCAAACGATTAAAAATGCGATTAAATTAAATCGGATTGCAAATGCTTATTTACTTACTGGAGTGCGTGGTGTTGGTAAAACTACTACAGCAAGAATTATCGCCAAAGCATTAAACTGTAATGAGGTTAGCTTAGGTAACAGTGAATTCCAAGAACCATGTTGTAAGTGTGATAACTGTATTGCAATTTCTGAGTCTCGTAGCATTGATGTATTAGAAATGGATGCTGCTTCGCGAACTGGTATTAATGATATTCGAGAATTGATTGATGGCGTTCAGTACGCTCCAGTATCTTCATCATTTAAAGTTTATATTATTGATGAGGTGCATATGTTATCGAATGCAGCTTTTAATGGCCTCTTAAAAACTTTAGAAGAACCACCTGAGCACGTAAAATTTATTTTTGCTACCACTGAAGTTAGAAAAATACCTGCAACCATATTATCACGATGCCAGCGTTATGATCTAAAGCGTATTGAACCAAATGAACTAAGTGATTTCTTCAAAGGTATTTGTGACAAAGAGGGCGTGCCCATTGAAGACGGTGCTTTAAAAATAATTTCAAGATCTGCGGAGGGCTCTGTGCGTGATGGCCTATCTCTTCTAGATCAAGCGATCGCTTACTCAGAATCAAATATTTCTGAAGATTTAGTAAAAGATATGATTGGCTTAAATGATCCCAAAGAAATGTTAAACTTAGTTTCATTGCTAATGGAAGGTCAAACATTAGGGGCAATTGAAAAGTTAAATCTACTTTATGATGGTGGTGGAGATCCATTATTAATTTTAAGAGACTTGATACATATTATTCACTATTTAACTTTATTTAAAGTTGATGCGGCTGAGAGCCTAAAACTCTCTCACACTGAATCTGAATTTAAAGCATTTGAAGAACTAGCTAAAAAATTACAAGTTGGGACTCTATCGATGGTGTGGCAAATGTTGCATAAAGGCTTGCAGGAGGTGTCAGATACCTTCTCACCGATTAGTGCTTTAGAAATGTTGTTAATTAGAATTGCCTACACCGCAGATATTCCAAAGCCCAATGAATTAATTGAAGAAATCTCGCAAGCTATTGAAGAAGATAAGTCAATTAATCCAGATCCAGAACCAGCTTTAAAAAAGACTGAAGCGGTTAAAATAGACCCAAAAATTAAGGAAATTATTGAATTTTTTCCAGGCGCAGAAGTTGAAACATTAGATAATTAATATAGAAAGAAGAGTAATGACAGATTTTAATAACATGCTGAAACAAGCCCAAGAGATGCAAACCAAAATGATGGATGCACAAAAAAAAATTGAAGAAATAGAAGCTGAAGGTTCAGCTGGTGGTGGTTTAGTTAAAGTATCCGTTAATGGCAAAAATCATGTAACCAATGTTACCATTGATCCATCTTTATTAGTAGCTGATGAAGTTGATATTTTAGAAGATTTAATTTTAGCAGCGCACAACGATGCAAAAGATAAAGTACAGCAAAAAAGTGCTGACGAAATGAGTTCAATTACTGGTGGCTTAAAATTACCTCCAGGCTTTAAGATGCCAATATAATATGCGGCGTAATTACTCTAACGAAGAAATAGATAAACTTATTTTATTAATAAGTAAGTTGCCTGGCTATGGACCAAAATCTGCGAGCCGTGCAGTGTTACATTTACTAAAACGCAAAGACCAACTTATGGTCCCACTATCAGAGTCTTTGCTCTCAGCGAGTAAAAATATTTTAACATGTGATAATTGTGGCAACATTGATTTAGTATCACCGTGTACATTATGTGCTGATGAACAGCGCGATCAATCACAACTATGTGTAGTAGAAGATGTTGCAGATTTATGGGCTTTAGAAAAAGCTGAATTGTATAGTGGAACTTACCATGTATTAGGTGGCACCTTGTCAGCTATCAATGGTGTAGGCCCTGATGAGCTGAAAGTAAAAAAATTAATTGAACGTTCACAAAATGAAAATGTGATTGAAGTTATTTTAGCATTAAGCGCTACTGTTGATGGTCAAACTACGGCACATTATGTTGCTGACTGTTTAAAAGATTGCGATGTTATGGTGTCAAGATTAGGTCACGGTGTTCCAGTTGGCGGTGAATTAGATTATATGGATGAAGGTACCTTAGCTGCAGCATTAAGTTCGCGACAAAAAATTTAAGGATTTAAAATGCAAAATTACAATGTCGTATTTATGGGAACATCTAAATTTGCGGTTCCAATTCTTGAAGGATTATTAGAGTCATCAGTAACTATCCAAGCGGTATTTAGTGCACCACCAAAACTAGCCAATCGTGGCATGAAACAAACCTTATCACCGGTGGCTAAATGTGCGGAGGAATATCAACTACCTGTAGAGTATCCAGTTACTTTAAGAGATCCAGAAATAGTCAATAAAATCAAGGAATTAAACCCAGACATCATCTTTGTCATTGCCTATGGTTACATCCTTCCGAAAGAGATTATAGAGATACCAAAACTAGGCTGTTTTAATTTACACGGTTCATTATTACCAAAATATAGAGGGGCTGCTCCAATTCAAAGATCAATTATTGCAGGAGATAAAATTACAGGCATATCATTCATTCA
>CAJJAN010000013.1 GCA_905182145.1 uncultured Pelagibacteraceae bacterium | reverse complement strand
AATTTTTATTAAGATTATATTAATTGATCATGCCAGATATCAATCATCGCAATCCCAAAGAGATTATGACCTTGTCACGCCTAGGATCATTTTATCAATCAAAATTATCATTCTTAAGAAGCTTTATAAGGGAATTCAAAGATTGGGAATTTAACAAAGACTTATTTGAGCTAGATGAGAGGGGTTATGGTACAGCTGTTTACTCTGTGAAAAAAGATAGTCGTGTATATTCATTAGTTTGCTTTGCAAATGAATTAAATTCTACTGAACGATCTGATCGAGTTATTGCTACTAAGTGGGATGCCGCATTTGTACTTCATGATGGGATTCCAACCAAAGACGATATTGAGCGATTGAAAAAAAATGTTCCAAAGCAAGAAGTAGGAAGAGTTTCCTATAAAGAGTTAACTTTATCTAGAGCAAATAAGTCCGTGAGAATTTTTGAACATACAGTAGACGCGTTAGCAAGTGGGCAACAGCCAGATGAAACTATTGTAAAAGATGTTGGCTATTTATACAGAACCACAGCGGTTTATGGTTCTGGTAAATTTGGTTTAGCTGATCGCTATAGAATTAAGGAACGTTCTGAAATATGTGGTCCGTTTAGATTAGAAATGATGCTTGTTTATTTAGTTCGTCAATTTACTTTTGATCAAGTTAATCATATCGCCAAATCTAGAAATCCAACTTCAGCTGTTAAGTTATCAGATGACATTGCAAGAAATCTTGGGATTGGTAACTCTACGGGATTAGGTATGGCGCCTTTTATAGTCAATCATCCTACACTGTTACACAACTGGATTTATTCAAGAGAAGAAGCGTTAAAACAAATTCGTTCTATTGAGAAGGTAGAAATTAATGACTTTAATAAGTTTAAAGAGTGTTTTGAAAAATCAAAATTAAATATTAATACTTGGAAAACAGACAGTAAATATCAAATCAATAAGATTAAAATTTTAATTAAAGATTTAGAACATTTTGAAAAAAAATATTTATTAAATTTTGAATTTAATGAAAAATTTTTATGGAATAAATTATACTTATGGATTGAAAATGAGCTAAGTGAAGAAGGGATTGAATATATTGTTTCAATGCTCATGGAGCCGTATGATAATATTGTAAATCCTTTGGTAGAAAAAATGAGTTCAGAAGAAGATCTTCATTTTGATATTCCTGGAGAAAGATTAGTGAGTGATTTGATTGATATAATACAAATTAATTATTCTAATATATTGGATATAGATTTTAATTCTTCAGAAGAAATTGCAAATTTTTGGTTTATCTCAAAAAATAAAGAGGAGCCTAGAGTCGCTAATAGATATGAGGAAGAGGGGTCTGAATTAGAGCAACCCCTTGCCATAGCTCGAGATGTTTCCGAGCTTTTTAAAAGGTTAAAAGATTATAGCTCATCAAAAACAATTGCTGAATTCTTAATGTCCAATAACGATGTACGACATGCAGTTCGACGTTGTTTTATCATAGAAAAATTTCCATATTCAGAAATTCAAGATAACACTATTGGATCAAAATTAGTTCCAATTGATATGTTGAGATTAAAATTATCATTTTTTGGAGCACAAAAATTTGATCCACGTTCTGATAAATGGTTACGTATAAATATGTATCAAGGTGCACCCTTAATCAATGAATTAAAAAATACAGATGATACTTGGATTTATAATCGACTATGAGAACTTCAAGTGAAATAGAAACAATTTCAAAAAGAGCAACTAAAGCTGCAGGATTTCCATGGGGTATTGCAGAAGAAGTGGGAAAAAATATTAAGAGTCTTGAGCTTTTAAGTATTTCAGGAATTGAAAACCTAAGTTTATACCTTGAACAGGTTAAAGGAAAAGAGACATTTGGTCCAAAAGAAATAAGTATAGAAAATAATATAAAACCAAATTCATTTTGCCCTTTTTATACTGGATCTGCATTATTAGACTCTGCAAGTAAAGTTGAAGAAATTAAAAATCTTACTTTGCACTCAATAAATTTCCCAATTTTATTAATACCTTTTATTAATCGTCTTTCTGATAGAATAGGTAAGAAAATTAAATTACAAATAGATGATCATAATTTTTTATTAAATCTGAATAAATTTATTGCAACAGATACTAATCTCATGGGATTAATAATTGAGAATGCAAAAATTATTAAGATAGAAATTCAAGAAAATGAAGATTCATTTAAGGACAAAGTTTGGGATCAATTATATGAACTTTCTACTGAAACCTTTGTCGAAGAAACAGATCGCCTGAAAGAAAATGCTGCTGGGGCAGGACTTGCTGATAATGATTAACTTTAGCCCTGCAAAGAAATAATTTTATTATATAAATCTTCTTTTATATTTATTGGTATATCGGCATTTGCATTGGCATTAGCAATTCGTTTGCTGCCAGGCACTCTTGACCCATCTTGAGACTCAATATTATTTATCAGACTTGTAATTTTCTCTTCAAAACCTTGAGAATATTTTTCTGGATTTATGGCAATAAAAAATTGACCAGTGCCAGGAGGTCCACCTTTGTCATCTGCAAACGAGCTAGCTTCAGTACCTAGGTTTGCTCCAGTTAAGCAGGCTGTCATTATTTCCACAAATAAGCCGATACCAAAACCCTTATAGCCACCAGTTGGAGCCATTGTACCCTTTAAAGCAATCGATGGATCAGTAGTATCTTCTCCATCAGGACCAAATGCCCATCCAGTAGGAATTGCTTCACCAGACTTAGCTCTTACCGATATTTCACTTTTTGCAACGACACTTGCTGATTGATCTATTAAGATTTTTATACTGCCTTTATTATAAACAGCTACTGAAATAGGATTTGTTCCTACTACTGGTTTGATACCGCCTACTGGTGCAATAGAAGCTGGCGCATTTGTAAAGCCAATACCAATTAATTTTTCTCTAGCTAACGTTTGAGTGTGATAACCAAGAACACCACAATTATATGAATTAGATATTGCCAAAGAGGCTATTCCATTTTCTTTTGCCGCTGGAATAAGATCTTTGAAACCTAATGTTATGGCTCTATGAGCAAAACCATTATCAGCATCAACAGTAAAAGCTACTGGTGATCGAGAATTAATTGTTGGAGTAGCCAAACCTTTTACTTTTTGGCATTGAAGATGTAAGCAGTAAATTGGTAAGTAATGAAAGCCGTGACTCTTAATACCTTCTAACTCAGCTGCAACAATACCATTTGCTAGCGGTAGAGCATTATCTTCTGATGCACCACAAGCCATTAATGTTTTTTTTGCTAATTCAAAAGCATCATTTTTAGTTAACTGTGCATCCATTTGGATTAGAGTTGGATACCTACATTTTTAACTTGCAAATAGCCTTTAATAGCCTCTTGTCCTTTTTCTCGACTATAGCCAGATTGTTTGTAACCACCAAATGGTGTCGCAACACTTCCAGTAAACCAGCTGTTAACATAAACTTGACCAGCTTGAAGTTGATTGACAGTATTTGTTGCTTGATCAATATCTTTAGTAAAAACACCTGCCGCTAATCCAAACGCAGTATCATTTGCAATATGAATAGCTTCCTCTTTATCTTTATAAGATAAAACTGATAAAACTGGCCCAAAAATTTCTTCTTGTGCAATTGTCATATCATGTTTTACATCATCAAAAACCGTAGCTTCAAAGAAATAACCTTCTCGATCTATACGATTCCCTCCTGCAACTGCAGTGGCACCAGCTTGCTGTCCAGATCGTGCGTAGTTCTCAACTTTTTGTAATTGTTGTTCAGATATTAACGGAGTTAATTCAACTCCATCGTCATGACCGTCTCCAACTTTTAAACCTTTTGCCATGTTTGCTAATTTTTCAACAAGCTCATCTTTAACGGATTCATGAACTACTACCCGTGACATCGCAGAACAAATTTGACCAGCCTGTCCAAAGATCCCACCTCTTGCGGCATTTACCACCTTATCAAGATCTGCATCAGGGAATACCACGGCCGCAGATTTTCCACCTAATTCTACTACAGCTGGAATTGCCCTTTCGGCAGCTGCATGTAAGATTTTTTTACCTGTCAATACTGAGCCAGTAAAAGTAACTTGGCTAACATCTTTGTGACCAGTAACCATTGATCCCGCTTCATTGCCATAGCCACAAATTATATTAATTAAACCGGCAGGTACATTGGCATTATGAATTGCTTGAGCAAAATGATCTGCAGTAGCAAGCGGTGTAAGTTCAGCAGTTTTTATTACTGTTGCATTACCAGCAGCAAAAGCTGGAGCAAGCGATCTTGCTAACATCGACATTGGAAAATTCCAAGGAACAATATGTGCTGACACTCCATATGGTTCTAGCAAAGTATAATCAATTACCGTTTTATTTACTGGAATAGTATTGCCTTCAAGCTTATCTGTCAGACCACTGTAATAATCAAAATAATTAGCCGCATCATTAAATTCATGAATTGCCCCTGCAAGCGGTTTGCCATTTTCACTACACAGTAAACTTCCACCATCACTTGCAACCTTCCTTAATTCATTGGCAATAGTCCTCATTAATGTTGCACGCTCCATTGGAGGCATATCGACAAGCACTCTTGAGTTATGTGCCTTTAGAGCAGCATCAACTGCCATGTCTACTTCTTCTTGTTTAGCACATGAAACTTCACCAATAATTTTACCAGTAGCAGGATTATTTACCTCAATAACTTCACCAGATGAACTTTCGATCCACTGGCCATTAATATAATTTTTACATTTTTGCATATCGGAATTTAACTCTAAAATATTTAGGATAGCAATAGATATTCTATTACTTTATGAAAAATTATAATACTTGATTTGGGCTTAGTTAAGGAGTGTTGCTACTAAATGTATACGGTCTTCTTCACCACCATTAATAGCTGTATGGTACTTAGTATTATCAGTTATATAAATATTTCCATCTGATGGGATATGAAACCCAGTATCTTCAATAAACATACGAGAACCATAGTTAGTCTTGATAGAAATATGAATGCGTTTTTCAGGATCGCGATGCCAACTTAATGTCGTTCTTGGAGGCATCTTGATAATTCTACAACGGCCAATTGCAAAGTGTTCACTCAAGGTTTCATAAACATGCTTAAAGTAAGTATCATTTAATTTAGCGTTGAATAATGTATAGCGCGATTCGTCCATATATGGTTCACGCTCCATCTCTTCAAATGAAGAATCTGGTTTCGTCCAATATTTTCCTCTTATGTTCCCACCAAACCATTCGTCCAATTCTTTTTCATCATAATTTAGACATATGGCATTAGATTTTAAAAGACCTTCTTTTTGAGGTTGTTCAAAAGGACGAATTTGAATTAGTTGATCTACTGCCTCGCGCATTTTTTCAATATCAAATGAAATATTTTCATATTTTTGAACATACTCATTCATATTGGTAAATGAAGATATTAAATCTGTATTTTTAAGTTTAATTGATGTCATATTGTTGTATCCAAAGCTAATATAGCCTTTATTAATTGATTTTTCGATATTTAAAATGATCAAATTGTCGCAATTAACTATTTAAAGCCTTTAATAAAAACTGTTGATTAAGCTGAATTAATTCTGTTAAAGTAAAATTCAATATTTTTTAGGAAAAACTAATGAGTGATATCAAGCAAGACTTTGTTAAATTTGAGCAAGTCGACAAAAGTTATGATGGAAAAGTTTTAGTTGTTAAGGATCTAAACTTGGATATTGCTGAAGGTGAGTTT
Source organism: uncultured Pelagibacteraceae bacterium (assembly GCA_905182145.1). GTDB lineage: Bacteria > Pseudomonadota > Alphaproteobacteria > Pelagibacterales > AG-422-B15 > CACCCN01. The sequence goes on along the minus strand of CAJJAN010000013.1, from coordinate 303 downwards.
CTTACTTTATTAGGCCCTTCTGGTTCTGGTAAAACCACTACTTTAATGATGCTTGCAGGCTTTGAAACTCCTACAAATGGTGAAATTTATTTAGGTGGAAGTCCTATTAGTAGTATTCCTCCCTATAAAAGAGGAATTGGAATGGTCTTTCAGAACTACGCTCTATTCCCTCACTTATCAGTTTATGAGAATTTAGCCTTTCCACTAAAAGTTAGAAAAATGGATAACGTAGAGATAGAAGACAGAATCAAAAAAACTCTTAGCATGGTATCCTTAGGTGAATTTGGAAATAGAATGCCAGCA
>CAJJAN010000012.1 GCA_905182145.1 uncultured Pelagibacteraceae bacterium | reverse complement strand
AAAAATCAACATGGAGAAATGCTATGGCCAAAGGTATGGACAGTAAGAAAAATGAAAAAAAACAAGGCAAGTCACTTAAAGAAAAAAGAGCGCTTAAAAAAGAAAAAAGAAATAAATAATATTTATTAGTGCTTAGAAATTATGAGCGATAAAAAAGAACCGATTCAACCAGTAAGTGGAAAGCTAGTTCCACGATATGCTGGACCATCTACTTTTGCCAGACTTCCCGAATTGAGAGATGTTGAGCATTGTGATGTCGCTATTATAGGAGTTCCATTCGATGCAGGTACAAGCTATAGACCCGGTGCAAGATTTGGTCCACAGGCAGTTCGACAAGCTTCAAGGCAATTAAGAACTAATTATCATCCAAATTATGATGTCGAGCCGTTTAAGGTTCAGCAAGTTGCAGACGCTGGAGATATTACCTGTAACCCATTTAATATTGATGAAGCTATTAAGCAAATAGAAGATGGCGCAACTGATCTTTTAAGTAGAGTTGAAAATATCATAACAATAGGTGGTGACCATACGATTGCTCTGCCACTTCTTCGTGCGGTAAATAAAAAATGTGGACAGCCTGTAGCCCTTGTACATTTTGATGCGCACTTAGATACATGGGATACTTATTTTGGAGCGCCTTATACTCATGGAACTCCTTTTCGAAGAGCAAGAGAAGAAGGTTTGTTTTTGGACGATGCTTCTATGCATGTTGGTATTCGCGGACCTTTATATAGTCGTGATGATCTAAAAGAAGATGCAGACTTAGGTTTTAAGATAATACATTGCGATGATTTTCAAACGCAAAGTGTAGACCAAATAGTAAAAAGAATTAAAGATCGTGTAGGTGATAATCCACTCTACTTATCCATTGATATAGATGTTTTAGATCCAGCTCATGCACCAGGAACCGGTACCCCTGAAATAGCCGGCATGACTAGTAGAGAGATGCTTAATGTATTAAGAGGCTTATCCGATATGAACTTAGTGTCAGCTGATGTAGTTGAAGTTGCCCCAGCTTATGATCATGCTGAGCTTACTTCTACTGCTGCAGCTACGATTGTATTTGAGCTAATTAATATAATAGCTAAAAATAAATAGCCTAAAACGTCACTTTATCTTTGAATTTAATTTAAAATAGTAATAATAATCATTCTAAAGTAGAACGATTCAAGTTATTAGTATTTAGATATGAATGAGCTTATTGCATCAATAATTGATAGAAAAACTATTATATTTGCCAATGAGGGCAGGTTGCTAAAAAAATGCTTCTTAGCAATAATTATTTTAACTTTAGCATTTCAACAAGGTGCTTTAGGTGAAGTTGTTAGAGCATCTATGGTTGATGCTTATTTGCAAGTTTCAGTATTTGTAGGATTTACTTTATTTATATTTATTGGGTTAGATTCATTTACTAAGTTTGATATTGATAAATTTTTAGAAAATTCAAAAAAATTTCATGTTCCTTTAGCATCTTTTTTAGGAGCTTTACCAGGTTGTGGTGGGGCTATCATAGTCGTCACACAATACATTCAAGGCAGAATAAGTTTTGGATCATTAGTTGCGGTGCTTACTGCTACCATGGGAGATGCAGCATTTTTATTATTAGCATCGGAACCTACAACAGGTATTTTTATATTTGTTCTTGGTGGAAGTGTTGGTGTTATATCTGGTTATATTGTCGATTTAATTCATTCAAGTGACTACTTGCAAAGTGAATCTAAAATCAACTTAGAATTTGAAAAATTAGAAAAAACTTTAGTATCTAAGTTCAATTTATTTTGGTGCCTAGTTTTTATCCCAGGTTTTATAATAGGACTGTTGGTAGCCTTTCAAGTTGATGTAGACAACATATTGAATTTACCTAAAGAACTTAGTCTTGTTACTATAGTTGGATCTATAGGTGCATTTTTATCAATTTTTATGTGGGCATTAAATCCTCTTAGTGATTTTCAATGTTCAACAGATCGTTCTCGTAATTATGTTTCTAGAGTTGTCGACACTACAAATTTTGTCTCTACTTGGGTTATTTGTGGTTTTTTAGTGTTTGAAGTTTTTATGTTTTTCACATCAATTGATTTAAAGATTTTGTTTGGTGCATGGCTGCCATTTGTCCCTTTAATTGCAATATTGTTGGGATTTTTACCTGGATGTGGACCACAAATTATTGTTACAACATTTTATTTGAACGGTTACATTCCTCTGTCTGCAGAAATGGGTAATGCAATCGCTAATGATGGCGATGCATTATTTCCAGCAATCGCCTTAGCTCCAAAAGCTGCCATAATTGCTACTTTATATAGTGGAATACCAGCAATTATAGTTGCGTACGGATATATGTACTTATTTGAATAAAAAATCATATATTTCCTAAAAAAATAGTTTCCTTTATCACGTGAAGCGGTTAGAAGAGGCTCACATATATCAATTTTCATAAAATGACAGTCGAACTTAGAAATATTGCAATTATTGCACACGTTGACCACGGTAAAACAACCTTAATTGATTCAATCATGAAACAGACAGGTATGTTTCGAGACAATCAACAAGTTGATGAAAGGCTGATGGATTCTGGCGATCTTGAAAAAGAACGTGGCATTACTATTCTGGCTAAGCCAACATCAATCATGTGGAAAGATGTACGCATTAATATCATCGACACTCCAGGCCATGCTGATTTTGGTGGTGAAGTAGAACGTGTCCTACAAATGGCTGATGGAGTTATCTTGTTAACCGATGCAGCTGAAGGGCCTATGCCTCAAACTAAGTTTGTTTTAGGTAAGGCATTAGCGCTTGGACTCAAACCAATTGTGATAATTAATAAGATCGATAGACCGGATGGTAGACCAACTGAAGTAGTTGATGAAGTTTTTGATTTATTTGTTGCTTTGGATGCAAATGATCAGCAGTTAGATTTTCCAATATTATATGCAGCTGGACGTGATGGCTGGTGTGTTAAAGAATTAGAAGATGAACGCGTTAATCTACATCCTTTGCTTGATGTTGTTTTGGAACATGTTGAGCAACCGCAAGTAGATCATGACAAACCATTTGCAATGTTAGCAACCTTATTAGATTCGGATCCTTATTTAGGCAGATGCTTAATAGGACGTGTTGCTCAAGGTAGTGCGAAAGTAAATGACTCAGTCAAAGCTATTAATTTGGATGGAAAAAGCATTGAAACTGGTCGACTGACTAAGCTATTAACGTTTAAAGGCACAGAACGAGTAATCGTTGATGAGGTTCAGGCAGGTGATATAATTTGTATTGCTGGCTTAACTAAAACTTCAGTGGCAGACACAATCTGTGAACCTTCAGTTACTGAGCCACTTGCATCAACACCAATTGATCCGCCTACCATGTCAGTAACTATTACGGTAAATGACTCCCCATTTGGTGGCCGTGAAGGAAAAAAAGTTACTTCAACAGTTATTAGAGAGAGACTTTTAGCTGAGGCTGAAACTAATGTTGCAATTACATTTGCAGAAAACGATCAAAAAGATGCTTTTGAAATTGGTGGTAGAGGTGAGTTGCAAATCGGTGTTTTGATTGAAACTATGCGTCGTGAAGGTTTTGAATTAATCGTTTCCAGACCAAGAGTTTTATATAAAACTGATGATAAAGGTAATCGACTAGAGCCAATCGAAGAAGTTATTATTGATGTGGACGAAGAGTATGTAAGTGCAGTTGTTGATGGCATGAATCAAAGAAAAGGTTCAATGCTTGATATGCGTGCTGCCGGTGCCGGTAAGACAAGAATTATATTTCATGCACCTTCCAGAGGCCTTATTGGTTATCAAAATAGATTTTTAACTGAAACTCGTGGAACTGGTGTTATGAATAGATTGTTTCATGCGTATGATGCTTACAAAGGTGATGTTTCTGGTAGGAAGAGTGGGGCACTTATATCAACAGATACAGGTACAGCCGTTGCTTATGCTATATTTAACTTACAAGATCGTGGAACTATGTTTATTTCACATCAGACACCAGTGTACCAAGGAATGATTGTTGGTGAACATACACGTGACAATGATTTGGAAATTAATGTTCTTAAAGGTAAGCAATTAACAAATGTTCGTGCGTCTGGCACTGATGAAGCTGTTAAACTTGTAACTCCCAGAGTTATGTCTTTGGAACAAATGATGGCTTATATTAATGAGGATGAATTACTCGAAGTAACTCCTCAAAGTCTAAGATTAAGAAAAAAATATCTTGATCCAGTTGAACGGAAAAGACATCGTAAGTCTTTTTAAATTATAAATGGAATTTATTTTTTCATTAGAGACATTCATTTTTTTATTTTTTATAGCTATAACTGCCGGCATTGTTGATACGTTGGCCGGTGTAGGCGGATTAATAGTATTACCAGCTTTAATATTAGTTGGATTGCCTCCCTTAACTGCACTGGGTACCAATAAAGCTCAGTCTTTTGCTGGGACAGGTACAGCTACATATATGATGCTGGCATATAAGAAGATAACAGTAAAACAAATGAAACCATTAATGATTACTGCATTTGTAGGCTCATTGATTGGTACAGTGCTTGTTCAATTTATTGGCAATGAATCACTTTCTATTGTCATACCTGCTGTATTAATGGTTATTGTATTATATTTTATTTTTTCACCTCGGATGAAGGAGGTATCAAGCAAGGCAAGAATATCAGATAACATATACAAGTATACATTTGCTCCAATTATTGGTTTCTATGATGGAATGTTTGGTCCTGGAACAGGATCTTTTTTTACAGTTAGTAGTGTTGCTTTAAGAGGCAAAAGTTTAATAGATGCAACTGCAAATGCTAAAGCACTCAACTTTGCAACTAATGTTGCTGCATTATTTGTATTTTTATATTTAGGTGAAGTTATATTTCCTGTTGCTTTTGTTATGATAGTTGGACAGTTTATTGGTGCTCGTATTGGTTCCAATTTTTTAGTTAGTATCAACCCAACTTTTTTAAGATACTTTGTTATCTTGTTATGTGTCGTGATGCTTGCTCGATATTTTAATTTAATTTAAACTCATAGACATAATTTTCTTGTGCCTCGGTTTCAATTGAACCTGGTCGATTATTTCTTATAATTTCTATTGATTGTTTTGTCTGTAAACCTAGTTTGGTTAAGATTAATGCAGCTAACATTCCGGTTCTACCAAGACCAGCCATACAATGAATATAAACATTTTCACCGTTTAAAATTTTTTGACTAACAGTTTTTATATGTGAATTTAATTCATTTTCTTGATTAAAGGTGGGTATGCCAAAATTCTTTATTTCAAAATGAATCCATTTAATTTTGTTTTGATCTAGTTCTTTAAACAGATTTCCTGCACCGAAGTGATTAAGCTCATCTTTTTCCATTAGGCTGATTAAACATTTAATATTTAAATCCTTTATGATTTGTATATCACCAAGCAGATCTTTACCAATTCCTGGACAGCTAGAAAGGAATAAATCACCAAACACTTGAGCGTCTGGTGATTTATTAACATTATTTATTAGTTGGTTAGTCCTAATACAGGAGTAATTAAGCAAAACTAATTTATAGTCTTAGCCATGCTAGAGATAAGTTTATATCCTCATATCCACCAGGTATAATTACATAATGTATGGCAAGTACAATTGCGACTGAAACTAATAATCCCATTATCATTTTTAAGAAGTCTTTGCCAATAATTGGAAAGACATAGCCCAACTTGTAGTCACTTACTACTGTAGCTATTGCTAATTCTCTACCACAAAGTAATCCAACAAAAACCCATGTTGTCGACATAGGGATATCATTATAGAACTTAAAATAAAGTAAAATGAAAGCATAAACCCCATCAATAATAGTTGCTGAGCGAACAAATCGAGTTCCAGTTTTTTCTAAAACTATTTTTTGAATACGCCCACCTTTTTCATAAAAAATATAAAAAAGTAAAAATGTTAACAGTCCCATAACTGCAAGCAACATTACAAAGGGTAGGTCTCTTGGTAAAAATACAGCTATATTAGCCATGTCATGCGATAGCCATGTGTACCAAAGAAATCCAGTTGTAAGCCATTGAAATACACGCCATCTTTCAGGATTCTTAACCTCATCAAATTTTTCATTAATATATCTAGAGATTACGATCCATAGCGCATATGCAATAACTGCGGCTAAAGCATAGCCAATAACTGACTTAATAAGTACTTTTTCTAAAACAACTGTAGAAGCAAATGCCGATAAAACAAGGAATGTAGTAGAAACTGGTATTCCAAATCTTGTAAGTAAAAGTAAAAAACCAGGAGCGGCAGCGTGATACCATTTAATTTCTTGGAACGGTATTTTGTTTAATCTTCCATATGAAATATCACCATGGAAATACCAACCATTAAGTAGCGTAAGGCACAAGACTAAAGAAGCTGCTCCAGCCAATATGTACCATTTAAATTTATCTGAGTTTGAAGCTATAAATGTCCCCAGAGTTTGAACACTGTCGTTTGCCACAACAGAATATGCTGCAAGCGTAAATCCTATGACCATGTAAATATAAGTAAGTTCCATTATAATTGTTTCCCTTTCAAGCGTGGAATTGATTTATATAAATTAAGATTTTTTATTATTTGGAAGTAAACAATAGATAATGAAAGCTTTAGAAGCAGGTAGTAAAAGATGTAAACCGTTTTTTTCATTACGAATCGTATCTATTGAATGAGTAGATTGATACAATGATTCATGATCTAATCAACAGTAAATTTTTATCTATTTAATATAACTATGGATAAGATTAATTGTGTCTTCATTGGAATTTATACATTAATTTTTCATGCATACATTTGAAGTAAAATTATACCTGTAAATAATATGAGCGCCGCAAATAGCCTCTTCTTTACGCCGTTTTCTTTAAAAAAATAGAGACCTATTAATGAGGCAAAAATTATACTGCTTTCTCTTACTGATGCTACGTAATGTGTTGGTGCTTGTGTATAAGCCCATAGAACTAATGTATATGAAGTTATAGAAATAACAGCTGTAACGGAAAATCTAGCTTTATTCTTATTTAGAGTTGCAATTAAATTGTCTTTATTAAATGTTAAATTGTAAGCAAGCATAGGTATTGCGGTAAATATAAATACCCAAACTATGTATTGATATGGATTTTTTGCATGCTGAATACCTTCAGCGTCAACTATTGTATAAAATGCAATCGCTATTGGAAAATACAGCATTGAAAGTATATTTTTAAAACCTATTTCGGATATTTTTTTAGGTAATAATAATAGAATAGCACTTACAATTAACAGTATCCCAATAAATTCAAACATATCTACTTCTGCGTTAAAAAATATTATTAAGATAAGTACCGTTATTAAAGGAGCTAGACCTCTAGCAAAAGGGTAGGCTATGGAAAAATCATAGAGCGAATATGCTCTGGTCATGGCGTGAAGATATAACGTATGAGCAACTGTGCTAATTAATAGATAGTTCAATATTTCAGGCGATGGTAAACCCACTATAAAAGTAAATGGAAGAACCAATAAAGCCATAGTCGAAGAAATGATAGTTACTGTTACAAGACCGTTGTTCTGATCTTTAACAAATGCGTTCCAGGAGGCATGCAATATAGCTGCGATAAGAAGGATTAATAAAACGCTCATTGTTTATGGTGCTATCCACTGCCTATCAATATGCTCTGGATTTATAGTAAATTTTGCTCTGCGGTGCCCATTTTGATGCAAATAAAGCCATTCAATAGCTTTTACAGCTATACTTACATGAGCAAAATTTTCATATCCCAATTCTAGCTCTTGAGGTGGAGGGAGAGTATCTTCGTATTGATCAGGGTAACCTGATGTAGGCTCATTAGAATTAGTTCCTGGAGCGTATTGGACAGAATAACATTTCTTGCTAAAATCTCTTATATTTGACCAAATTGCCTCTGTATTAGTATTTTTATGGTTAATTTCTGCGATTCCATTGATTTTTACCTGTATTTTAGCAGCATGATCATAAAGTAATACTGTTACATTAGAATTATTGTTTATGTCATTGATTTTATTGGATCTTACATCTGTATGAAAACCTATAGTTAGTTGATCCTTGTTAACATGTCTCAAGACCACAGTTCGAACTGAGGGAAATTCATTGCCAGTTGATGCCACGTAGCATTGATGAAATTCAGAGTTACGATCTTTTTTTCCAATCTTGAGTCTAGACCATATTTCATCATATATTTTATCAATATCATTGTAGTGATCTGGAAGGTTGTTATTTTCTACCATTCAAGTTTTTTCCCGTCATAATTAACAAAAGAACCTGTTTTTGAAATATCGAATGCGTTTATTACCTTGAGCATGCTACTAACACTCTCTTCAATTTCTAGTTTTGCTTTTGATCCACCCATGTCAGTTTTCACCCAGCCTGGATGAAGCATTAGAACTGAAATGTTGTCTGCCTTCCAATCAATAGCTAAACTTTTTGCTGCTGAGTTTAATGCTGATTTGCTAGTTCTATAAAAATAATAACCACCTGAGTAGTTATCATCAACACTTCCCATTTGGCTTGAAATAAATACAACTTTTTTTTCAATTCCACTCATTAAATTTTCTTTTAATTTTTGGGTTAAAGTCATTGGTCCAATTGCATTAATCATTATCTCATCAAGCCATAAGTCAGAATCTAAATTTGTCTCCTCCATTTGCTCATCTTGAAATGTACCTGCGTTGTTTAAAATTAGATCTAAAGGGATATCTTTAATTTCAGAGCAAAAAGACTTAATACTATTTTTATCTACTAGATCTAATTCAAGTATTTCAATATTTTTAATCTTTTTTAACTCATCGCAATTGTTTAAATCTCTTACGGTCGTATAGACTGTATCAACATTATTTGAAAAAGATTTGGCAAACATAAGCCCAATTCCACGGTTAGCACCAGTTATCAAAATATTTTTCATGTTGTTAATATACTTGAATTATATAAAAGTTATATGATGAATATTCGTAGATTTTTAAAAAAAATCATCTTTTATAGTTATACGTCTTTTGTAATATTTATGTATACACGGCCTGTCCCAATAGAACGTCAACTAGAGGAGGCTAGTAACCTTGATTTAGATAAAATCTTTCATTTTTTAACATTTTTTTTATTAGGTGTAATAGCACAATTAACTAATAACAAAAAAAATGAATACACTTACGCGGTAACTCTTGCGTTAATTATTAGTCTTTTTATTGAATTTACACATTTTATAATACCTTACAGAGATTTTGAAATTCTCGATGGTGTATTTAATATAATTGGATGTATAACTGGTATTGCTATCATTTATTATTATAGGATAAAGACATGAAAAAATTATTAATACGAAATATTTGTCAGCCACCTGACACTAATCCATATGGCACTGGTCATGGAGCATGGATTGCAAAACAAGTTGCGCATGGAGGCATATACTATTCAATGATGGTATCTGGTGGTGATGCAGTATTAGCTAATATTCAACTTAAATATAAAAGCCCAATGCATGTTGGTAAATTTATTTGTGTTTATGGTTCTATAAAGGAAATTAAAGGATCAAAAATGATATTTTCACTTGAAGCCAAAAGAGTTGAAAAAAATCAAAAAGAAATAATCGTTGCTGATGGTACCTTGGAATATGTGGCAGTTAATGAAAAAGGCAAACCTAGAAAATTCAAACCAAATCTTAAATAAAAAATAACCCCCATATTCCTATGAGGGTTATTCTGTAGTTCTTATTTCGGAGCTCCACTCATAAAGTGAAGGTTTCCAATATCTACGTGATTTTGGTTACCTTCGATTAACATCGCGGGCTCCATAATACTACTAATAGACATAGACCACCTCCTTTCAAAAATTTGTTTTATTGATCGTAAACAAATATATAATCTGCTAGATTCTAATTTCAATCAAGGAGAATAGACTATGGAAAATGAAATTTTTAGTCCTGTATTTAATATGTTTTGCTTAACAATCGCTGTTTTAATACTGGTTACGCTATTACGTTTAAAATCTATATACATTGATAAGGTGAGTCCTGGTGATGATTATCGTCATCCTGTTTTTCCTCAAGCTAGTAATATTTTACTAAATGCACAAAGAAATTTAACTAATTTATTTGAGTTTCCAATATTTTTTTACGCTACAATAGGTATTATTGTTGCAACTAATAACATCGATCAAACGTTTGTAGATTTGGCGTGTTATTTTTTCTATTTCAGACTTGCACACTCAATTTATCATATTTTTGGTAATCATTTAATTCTTGGTGGCCTTCCAGTTAGAGCACCTTTATTTCTTGGAGCGCTATTTATAAATGCTTACATGATTATTAGACTGTGTGGAATGCTCTAAGTTGACTAATTCACTTATATATCCAATTTTATTTCTAGTAATTGTCACACTGGTTGTAGGCTTCGTTCATACCTATGGAACGGTGTGGTTATTGAATAATAATAAGAAATGGAAAAAAGATGGCATTCCACTTGATCCAAAGTTAGCATCACCTGAATGGTTAATTATGATTAAAAATAATTTGATTAACTTATTTGAGTTTCCAATTATTTTTTATTTGATTTCAACAATTTCATATTTACAAAATATTAATGATGTTTTTTTACTGGCTAATTGTTGGATTTACGTTCTTTTAAGGGGTGCCCATAGCTTTATGCATATAAAAAGCATGGATACTAATATTAGAGGGGCCTTATGGCTATTCAGTCAAGTAGTTGTTAGTTTGATTGTGGTAAGGTTTATTATGTTGATTTAAATATCAACGCCAGCTTTAGACATTTTATCTTTTAATCTGCCCGTTAACATTAGAAGTGTCATATGATGGTCACCAATTAATGACCATAATGGATATTGAAATGTCGCGGGTTTATTGTGTTCAATAAAGAAATGCGCTATCCAAGCGGGACCGTATCCAGCAAGTAGCACTAATGGAATGAGATAGTAATTTTGTGTAACAATTAAAGAAATTAATAGCAGGTTTGAAAATCCAGTGCCCATATAATGCAGAAGTCTAGTACGTTTTTTGCTATGCTCACGTAAATAGTGTGGAAAGAAATCTTTATATGTTGTATATCTCTCAGGATTAATCATTAATTAATATTACAGTATTTATGAATCTTAACAATAAACTAATGTACGTAGTTATCGCAGTTTTTCTTGCTTTTATAATCTATAGTAGTTTCTCGCAATTATAATCAGATGTATAGATTTTGGTGCGTCTATATTCCAAGATTCTTTCTTGCTTATTTTTTTATAGCTATTGGCTTAGCTGCATATTTTTATCCAGGTGGCAATCATTTAGACAGCACTCAAATAGGCTATGATTTTACAGCGAATTTTCTAAGTGAGTTAGGTTTCTATAAAACCTTATCAAATGAAATAAATTTTATATCTGCATTTTTTTTTAATAGTGCAATGTATTTGAATTTAATTGTGGGTGTTGGTTTTCTAATGATGCCTAAATTATTTAATGAAAATATTTACTCGCAAGTATGTGCTTGGATTGGAGCAGTTTGTATTTTTGTATCATGTATATTTTTTGCCGGTGTTGGCTTAACTCCAGCTGATCTATATTTTTCTGATCATATTTTTGCTGTTCAAAATGCCTTTAACTTAGTTATTCTTGCATATTTATTTATTTCTTTTGCTTTTTTCTTTAGCGCATCAAGCAACAAATATACTGTTGGTACAATTGTTATGGTTATTGTTACAGTAGCTTATGCTGTTTATATAAGCGGTCAGCCAGTAATAGATCCAATTAACCAAAAAGAGTTGTTCTATGAAAAAATTAGCATGAGTGACTTAAGAACAAATGTTATATTGCAAAAAACTGTAATTTTATCTATGAATGCCTCACTGCTAATTTTTAGTTTTGGTTTTGCTGATTTAATTAAGAGAAAAGGACTTTAATGTATAATTTTTTTACCGTTACAATTTTAAGATTTGTTTCAATATATTTTGTTATTTCAGTTTTTATTGCTGCTTATTTTTATCCCGGTGGAAATATTCATGACTCATTACAAGTTGGTTATTCTTTTACCCATAACTTTTTAAGTGATTTGGGTGGCTATACTTCCAGGGCAGGGGATGTAAATTTTTTATCAGCTTTCTTTTTTAACTTCTCTATGTTTTCTTTTGCAGCAGTTGGCATTGGGTTTTTGTTTGTTCCATGGTTATTTAAGGACGACAAAATAAATTTCTATCTTGCTTTATTAGGATCAATATTTTTCTTTGTTGGAACAATTCATTTTGCTGGCGTTGGCCTTACTCCGCATGATCTTTATTTGTATGAACATATCTATTTTGCCAAAACTGCTTTTAGAATTTTAATACCAGCAGGATTGTTTTATATTATTGTCTTTTTTAGAAGTAGTGTTCCAAATTT